>DASQJI010000566.1:0-33045 GCA_035631175.1 Parafilimonas sp. | reverse complement strand
GAAGCTAGCTGTCCATGATCTATATTGGAAGGTACAATTCCTGAAGTAAAACCAGTTGAGGTTTTAGCCCACATTGAAACGAATTGACCAAATGCTTTGAACCCTATCTCTTCATCTCCGTCTAAAACATGGCTTGGGATAAATCTAGGATCATTATGGAGATTACCAATGTTGATAAACCAGAATTCCCCTCCAGTCGTACTAGGGTAAATCAGTCTTACGCCGTCTTGACCTTGTACCATTTTAATTAATACTATAACTCCTTTTCATAATTATATTACTGTCATTCAGTCTACTAGTAGACAAAATCATGGGTTAGGACTCTCAAACTGTACTGCGATCTGAAAATTATCACCGACTTTTGCGCTGCAATTTACTGGTACAACCCTTTTGAACCAACAGCCAATATAAGCCGAAGGTGCTAAGTTAGGCAATGATATAGCAGAAGCTAAATCTATAGGATTAACAAAAGTCACTCCGCTCGGAGCTGTTCTATCAGCTTGTAAACCCGCCTTCCATACTTCACCGCAGGTATCATAAGTACTGTTATTATGCCAACTGGTTCCGTCATGATAGACTTCATAACTTCCTGCAATTGGGTCGGCTGTATTTCTGAATACTGATATGTAGTTGGAAGATGTACCATTAGCATATTCGTAGGTTATCGCATCGTTTACAGCTAAAGCTCTAGGTGTTGTGGCAGTAAATGTATATTTGGTTGCTGTGGTTGCAATTGTTGCAACGTCCATAGAACCTATTTCCGCTAAAGCTGCGCCTGATACATTATCATTTGTAGAAGCACGCTGTCTTACATAGAAAGTTCCTGTAGGGTTTCCTGTTCGCTTTAGATACAGAGAAACTTGAGAGATTGGAACATTATAGATTACGGAAGTCGTTGCTGTTACTCGTTCACCTCTTATCGGTCTTGTATTATCTAGTACACCATCACTAGTAGTTACTGCTACATCATACACTTTTGAAGCTGTAGAGGTTAGAGTTTGTTCAGGGGTGTTTACGGCATTACCGCTATAACCAATCGAAACCGTATCGGGCATATTGGTAATGGGATTCTTAAACATCTTGATATTACTCGCTGTTTGTGTTGCATGAGTATTCTTCAGATAGAAACATCTGTATTGAGTTACACCTGCTATTCTATTAGTTGAAGATACATCATTTAACATCGTATTCTTCACAAAGGGAGTTGTAGACAGAATTTGCTCAGGGACTTGAACGCTGCTAATTGTACCTCCCTGATCTCCATTTGGATCGGAGTTTGTAGCACCTCCCGAATAGTAGAATTTTAAATCTGTTGCTGTTAATGTCATTTTATTATATTATCACTACCTAACCTACTCCCGAACCATCTACTACCAACTCCGAAGAGTCAATAAACAGATTGCTAACGTTAGGAGGTATAACCCTTCTTAACCAGATACCTATAAAACTATTAGCTGGTAGAGACGGTATTATAGCTCCAGTTGTAGCATAACTATTTGTCGCTTTTCTCCAGGGATCTGTAATTGGATTTGGTACGCTTCCCACATCATCAGGGACACATCGTTGTAATGCGGTATCATAATGCTGACCTATGGGACAAATGGTTGGTCCTCCAGGATTACCCGCAGCAGAAGCAACAATTTCACGAGTACTTCCAAATCTTAATGTAAAAGTAGAATTATCAACTCTGATAGTTTCCTGTCGACTAGCACCCGCTGGGTTCAAGTATGGAGATTGATAACAGCCTCCAGTATCATTATATTCCATGTATTTGACCCATGTATCATTGTTAATTGTTCCTTGTGCATTTACTGGAGTTTGATTTATCCAGCATTGAAGGAAAACGTTAGGAGGCTGATTTAATTTAACACATACTATGCCGATTTCTCTATTCGTAAGTGTTGGTAATGTAAATAATGGCGCTACCGTTGCACATGTATGATAAGACTTGAAGGGACATTCCTTCCTGAGTAGATTAGTAGCAGGGGGTTGCCCTGTTTGTGGTATACCCACGACGTAGCAACATGCATCATTAGGTACTGTGGTATTATGCAAACCTCCCCCCATTTTAAACCAAATGAATGAATTGCTCGCTGTTGTCGCTGGAGTTGTAATCTTTATGAGTGCACCAACTTCAACACTTACTAGATTAACGGGAATTGTCCAATTGTATCTATAGCCGTCGATAGAAGCCATTACTCCCGTATTTGTGAAAGCTGTATAGTATCTTGGAGTAGCAGGATCTTGGTAGAATTGCTTTATACCAAAACTGTTTGTGTTTTCTGGAGTTACATTAGTAACTGCAGTTGTAGTTGTAGCAGCAGTTGGAGGAACACCTATTTCAATAGTTGAGGGTTCTGTAAATGGTGTTGCTAATCTATCAACTGAAGCATTTACGCCACGATGACTTATTTCTAAATCCGTAAAAGGATCGTCGATCGCCCAATAGACGTGTATATTGCTAATAGTATCAATAGGATTTGTATTCTTGACATATATAGCTCGGTAATCGACAAATCCAGTTACTAGAGTCTCAGAAGGTAAAATATTACTCCATAGATTCTCTAGCTGATCATTTTGTACTTGAGTTGAAGATATGGGACCACCATAACTATTGAATGGATTTGTATTACCCGTACCTGATAAGTAGAATTTTAGATCTGCGTTACTGCTTACCATTGTCCTATTCTCACTACATAGTTATCAGGTTTATACGAAGAGTTAGAAACAACCTTAAAAGGGGAAATATGACGAACCCCCTTCAAGGCTGGTAAAACATGACTTAGCGCGCGCGAAGTCTCTTCTAATTGCTCTTTACTGACTAATAAATCGTAATATGACTTGTAAGTATCTTTTCTATATCGGTCTAATAATGGGTTATTGATTGGTGTATTATTACCTGCTAGATTCTTATCTTCCCTAGCGGACCAGTCCTTTATGATATTTGCTCCAAATTTCGATATAACATATTCTTCCATATCCTCTTTTGTGTGTCGTTCAATAGGATTAGAATAATCATCTGAGCAAACAAATGAAGCTGTACATTCTGTGCCGTTATAATTCCAATCGTAAAATTCTACATCATACCCTTTAACTGGGTTAAAAGCTTGAGCTACATAGAATCTATTAATCTTCAGTCGAACTTTATAATTCCATTTAGCCATTATAAGATTAAGTCGCTCCGACCAATTGCGCAGGTGCTAGGAAGTGGTTGGGTAATTTGCCTAATATACGCAGAGAATTGAGGAAGAATGTTTTAGTGACAGCCTCATTAGTTTTATAACCTAGACCCCAAACATTACCTATTGCTGTTTGGCTAGTCCCTGGTATATTAGAAGTCTTTACTGTTATAACGTCGAAATTATTAACATCTGTCCTTGTGAATTTAACGTTCTGTAGTGGGTTGAGTTCCATGTAAATAGCTTGGGGTGTTGTTCGTTCTACGTTTTCAGAAGATGCTTCCATATTCCACGCTGTACCATCTCCGCTAACAACGTTCCAAGTTCTAAGAGTGTTTGAAATATCGCAAACCTCAAGGCCAAATCTAGGCGTTAAGGCTTCAGTTGATCCGACGTTTTCCATAGCTACGCCTAGTTTTGCTGTCATGTTCTTACCTGAATTAGCATAACCTGATATTGAGAAAGCGCACTTCTTCCTGAGATCTAAAGCACCCCCAGGTAATCTAATTTGAGCAAAATCATTAGCTGTGGTTGTTTGTACTAACTCAACACCATTAGCCGTTGTGTTTACGGCACTACCTTGCACAGTTACAACAAATCGATTAGCTGAAGGGTGTAAGATATCAGTCTCATAATAATTTGATATGTTAGCTAGTAGGACATTTCGGTATAGACCTCCCGCTTCGTCTGTGTCGAGATTATGAAGATGCTCAATGCCTGTATCTTCAATCCAGCGAGTATTATCAGCACTCCAAAAGTATGAATGATCAGGTGAGAATATACCATTAGTTTTCGTGCCTATAATTCTGACCATCATACCTCTTAGCTGAGCGCCGTAAGCTGCTGCAAAATCTGCATCACATACTAGAATTGTTTTAGTATTAAGTTTGGCCGCAGATAATTGCCAATTAATTGCATCGAAGGGTAAGCCATACTCAGGAACAGTAATTTGCGTGATTGGTAGTTCGCTACTCATGTCTACTATCTCTACTAAATATCATCACTCGATGTTTGCGTATCTGTTGCAACGCCTTCCGTCTGTCCTACATGATAACCTTTTGCATGAAATCCTGTTAAGTGAAATCCACCTGAAGAAGTTTGAGAAGTTAATAATGATGCAAATCCAGCAAGTGCGACTTGACCGAATGGAATCGCTCTAATGCTCATCTTATTCTGATACAAATTCTGTGTCTCAATTGAACTAACGATATACTCTCTATATACCCTTACGTCTTGAATACCACCTTTCCATTTGTAATGCATTGGATTATTTACGTCATGTATCAAAGTACCTACTCGAAATGCTCTATCAGTATCATTAGACGATAGTTGGAAATGCTTGCCACTTGGTAGTAATGTCTCATCTGAAGGATCTATTCCTGTAGTCGTATAATGCGTGTTGTTAACTGCTAAATCTAGCACAATACTTGTAATTGGTAGAGGATTATTAGGAACACATACTTGTAGGTTAGAATCCCAATGCATTCCTGGTAAACATTGCTGTACTGGAGGGGGATTTGGCGAATTATCACATATCTGTTTTATTGGGTTCCATGTGTAACCTTGTGGACAACTAGGAGGATCAGAAGGACCAGGTGTACCAACATTAGCATATCCTCTAATTTTGACCTCTTCTATAGAAGCCCATTGATTTACAGTATTACCGTTAACGGTAATTCTAACGAATCTAGCATTGGTGTTTATCTGCCTGCTTAGAACATAAGTTTCTGTGCCTCTAGTGTTCTTACCTGCGAACACATCGGTAAAGAACTGACCGTTCAAAGATACGGAAATACTAAAGCTATACTGTCTATCATCTCCATGATACCAATCAATCTCTACGCTACAAACTGTTAGTAGGTTGCTTGTTGCTCCTAGGTCAAACTGAATCCATTGACCTATTCCTAGCGAAGACCATCTGGTAGTCGCTTTGTTATCTATTGTATTAGCAGGTGGATTTTGTGAATCAAACCCTGAAGCTGTTACTCTCGCTATTGATAGTTTGTTGCATAGATCTGGAGGTGATAAAGCTATTGAGATAGGTATAACTTCCCTGATAGACGGAAATCTCATTGTATAAGTAGCATTATCGACCATCACTAAATCTTGTCTAGAACTACCTAGCGGTTCTCTTAGCGGGTGATCAAAGCATGATCCTCTATCAATATATTCCCAATATTTCTGCCATGTATTATTATTCATTGTATTACCTCCTGGAGTTGTAGTTGGTGTTAGGTTAATCCAGCATTGTAGTAAAACATCTTTAGAAGGATTAGGCATATTGACCTTGATTACTGCTACTCCTATCTCAAGGTTGTAAATACTTGGTAACGTAAATAATGGTCTTACTAGTGGTGAACAATCTGAGAATTCAGGGTGTGGACATTCCTTCCGTAATAGTCTACCTAAAGGTGATTGGCCTTGTGTTGGCAGTCCCATATCATAGCAGCAGCCGTCCATATTCTGTTTTGTTGTATGAATTCCACCACCTAGTTTGATTGTGATATGTTCCTGTATGTTTGTAGTGACTTTAATCAAACCTGAGAATTCTGTACTTACACAATCCATAGGCAAGTTGAAATTATATCTGTATGGCGTGTCCTTTGAGCCTTGAATACCTGAGTTTGTATATTTGTCAAAGAATCTAGGTGTTTCGGGATCTGCAAAGAATTCCCTGATTCCAAATTGGTTTACATGCCCTGCAGGTGGTGGTGTTTGCTCATTTGGAAATACACATTTCTGAAGTGTTTCGTCCCATTGTTGGCCTGGAGGACATGTAATTGGTAATGTTACGGGATCTGTAGGATCTGGTACTGGTTGTGCTGTAGATGTAGTCGCATCAATTTCACGTACGGACCACCATTTAGCCTGCATATCGTCAATATTGTCAATACGGAACATTGCGATTGGACCTCCCCAATTTATGATAGTGTGATCACTGCCGCCGCAGCCGTTCGCAGCGCCTCCCCATGTACCCGCATCTTCTGTCTCAAATACCTTCAGCCATGTATTATTAGCAACGGAATCAAGCCATGCTTCTATCTTTACAGTACCCGTGTTAGTTGATCTTGTAACCATCTTTAGACCAAACCATTGACCGCTAACCCAATTCAGAGTAGCACCCTCTTTCACGGGATTGTTAAAAGTATATTCTTCATTAGATAATTCCTTCTTGAAGATAATCTGTCCATTCGGATATGCGTTCATATGGTAACCTGTACCTAAACAGGGGATCGAAGTGGTATGCCATGCACCCCTAACACTCATTTCTATATGAACGCCGCCGTTTGATGTCGCTCCCGTTTGATGTCGGACATTAAAGTAACCCGTCATCTCTGTATTTGTCCAATCTTTAGGAGATTGCATGTACTTGCGCTGTCTTAATTGGACTTGATCAGTAAATGTAATTGCTTGATTATATCCACCTGTTATAGTAACACCCCACCTGATATTCGCCGCTGTAAATGACATAATATCTGGAGCGGGAAATGAAACCACAGCATTACTTACTAACCTTGTATCTCCAGATACGTGACCAGGGTTTGCGTTTAGAAACCAAGTATCACCTAGTGATTTAGTTGGATAAATCATCTTTACACCGAATTTATCCGTGCCCGCTCCCCCTGTTGGTGGGGGTGGGGGAGGTGTCGTTACCGTATCGGCAACACATTGATTTAAAGTAACGTCCCAATGCTGACCTGTTGGGCAAGTAGGGGGTGGTGTGGTAACAGTATCAGCCACACATAATTGAAGTGTCGAATCCCAATGTTGCCCTGTTGGACATGTAGGAGGTGGGGGAGTTGAGGAAGGTGTTGCGATTATATTTCGTATAGACGCCTTCTTGACCCTCACAATTACGTTGTCTATACGGAAAGTGGACATCCCTGACCCCCATCTAAAAACTTGTTTTGCAATTCCATTGCAATTAGAAACATAACCCTTCTCAGGACAATCAGCTAGAGTACCATCGTCTACTAACTCATTCATCAGTCTCCAGTTTTGTGTCGTAGGATTACCGTTAGTTTCGTCTGATGTTTCAGCATAGACTTCCATTTTCACACATTTCTTGCCGTCTGTTGCTCTAACGAAATCATAACAAACGAACTTATGACCAGTCCATTTGTTTGTTCTATCAGTTAGCGTAAACTTCGGATTGCCGCTATAGAATGCATAACCCGTACTACCTGATAAATGATGAAATTCTTTAGCAAATCTTGAATTTCCTGCCTTTTGTATCTGACCTTTATATTCCGTGGCTATACACGCAATTGGCCAACCATCATGATGACTACCCCCTCTGACATAGGGCGACATTTCGTCTGCCGCGTCCCATTGGGTAACGTACCAGAATATTGTCATCTCTACGTTACGCCAATCATCAGGTTTACAGGTATAACCGTCTGCTTCTCTTAATACCCAATCTTCACCGTGTTTTGCTTGTAATGAATCAGAGAAATCGCTTTGACATGATTTTGTCTTTACATTAATTCTAAAGCTAGCGGGGTTGTCCGATGTGGTCACATGTCCTTCCCATACACCGCTCCCTAGGTTAGAAGCAGAACCCGATAAGTTAACCATCGGGTCAGACGTTAGACTTCCCATATACCAATGATTAGGCTTTGCGGGATCGTCAGCGTATAATTTCTGTACTCCAAATGGGTCTACTCCCGCACCTGTTGGAGGAGAGGGAGTAACTACGCCGCCTGTACCTGTTGCATCTATTTCCCTTACAGACATTTTGTTAAAATCTATGTCTTTAGCTGCATCGAATCTGAAGGCAACTTGAGGACCTCCCCAATTGAACTTTTGATCTGTTGAACCACCGCAGCCAGGATTTACACCCCACCCCGTTGAATCTATACGTTCATCAACTTTAACCCAATTGCCGTCTAGGTTCAGGTCTAACCAGTTCTCTAGCTTTACATTTCCGTCTGTCATATCATAGCAGACGAATTTGTAACCGAACCATCGACCCACGAAATTATTTGCTAGACCTGTTGTCTTGTTTGTAGTCGGGTAATAATTCGGGTGAGCCATTTCTTTCTGAAAGCGTGACGACGCATCAGCATACATTATGTTTCCTTTGTATGCCGATCCTTCACATGGGTAAGTCGTTGAATGATGACCACCACGGACATACCAAACTATAGCATGTCCTAAGGTAGACCATACGGAATTTATCCTAACGTGGGCAGTAATCTCAACATTTCTCCAATCCTGGGCATTTTGCATATATCCCCTACTTGAGTTAGTCGACCAACTCTGAGAACATAGAGTATGGTCATAACCTGTAGTCGGTGTAATATAGAACCTGTTCTCTGCATCTACAGCTTTAGTGACTTTTATTGAACCATCAGAATTTAATGTAACTTCTCCAGGCGCTAAAGCTGCAGCATATAAGACACGTGAATCAGTACGGTTAACTATTGCACTATTATTAGAATACCAGGTTTGACCCGATGTTTTTGTTGGATATAACATCTTGACACCGAGCGGATCAGTACCCGCACCTGAACTAGAAGCAGGGAATTGGTTAGCAACAATATTTACGAAAGCTGCTTGCTGTGGTATACCAGGATTGATAGTTTCTGCTACTGTGATATCATAAGGTAGAGGTGGGGGAGGGGGTGTTGTTTTCTCTGCTAAAGTTTGATCGGGTAATTCTGTAGATGTATCTAGTTTGATAGTGTCGGGAGGTGTTGCAACTGAATATGGTTGTCCACCACGAGTGAACGTGTATTGCAAACTACCATCAGGCCAAACACCGAGCACATACCCATAAAGACCTCTCGCATCGTCATGCTTGCTTAGAATAATTCTAGGCTTTGTGTCATCACCCGACGTAAAAGTAAGATCTTCAGGATATATTCGAGCTGCTAATGATAAACCAGTAGTGTATATTGAACTATTAAGTAGATTGTATCTGTCTTTTACTTGCAGATATGTAGAAGCTCCGTCGAAATTCTGATAAAGCGAAGGACCATTACCCGTGTCTATACCCTGCTTTAATTCTTGATTACCGTAAATTATAGCATGATGTCCGAACCCTGATGAATCTTTAGATAGACGACCTAAATGATCCATTCTTAGCATTAGTGCTGTATGGTTGAAGTCTGGTTCAAATGGCATCATAAACAAGGGAAATACTGACTTCTTCTTGCTAAAGACGAAGGGATCGCTGTATTTCATCCTTGAAGATGCAGTTCTGTTCAGAGTTCTAAAGTCGGGATTTTCGATCTTTATCTGACCCGCTGTGAATCTCTGAAATTCTCTAACTAACTGAGTAATCTTATTTTGTGCATGCGACCGACGCCGCATCTGAGAGAAGCCGCCGCCTAATGATGACATTTCTTAGGCACCACTACTCGTGAACGTTGAATGATGTACTGTAAAGAAGTCTTCGCCTGCTACATGGATTGCTGGTCTATCTGCTGAGAATACTACTCTAGCGAAAATTGCTTGATCATCGCTTTCTACGTCGGTATCGACGGGTGCAACTTCCCAGTATGTATTACTAGGAAATGAAGGGCTGAATGTAGCAACGTGTTTTATGACTGAACCAGCAGCACCAACAAACCCTGTTAGTTGTGATGATACTCTACCAACCTCTTCATAGAGTTTGAAATCAGAATCTTGAGCTGGTATCTGTGATAGTCCTATAGCCATATTGTCAAATGTGGCTTTACTTTCACCCGTGATTAATTCGGCAGCTCTTGACCTTCCCGCTGCTACAATTCTATCTTTCTTCTCTACTACCTCTAAAGGTTGAGCGCTGTGAGTAGATTCTCCAGCTTTAGCATGCTCAATTGTATAATCTACAGCATCGATTAATTGCTTAAGTATCTTCTTGTCCTTGCGTTCCTTTGCCTCTCTAGTCCATATGAAATGTTTATTGACTGTGTCCCAGTCTTCAGGTTTCCACTTTACAATTTGTGTGATATCGTTATATTCTACTTTAGCTTCAACGTCTTCTACTATCATTATTAGGTTTCTTCCTCTTCTTGTCGAAAATCATAAAGTCCAACGGGTGATATATCTGTGAATAAAGCGCCTAATTGTCCTCCAAATTCTGCTGAAGCACCACCGAAATTATATCTTACAGCTAATATGTCAGCGCGAATATTGAGATTGTTAGGTAGGTCGGACAATTTGTCTTCTATGCTTATTATCTGACCTGGTAGAAATATTTTACCTGGTAGAGTGACAGTATTAGCATTATACACAATTTTAGGAAGTGCTGTAGTTGCGAGACGTTCTGATACAAAGCGATTAACGATGTTAGTGTTTGGTGCCCATTCTACATTTATAACATCTTCAACTATTCCGTATCTTTGTATTGAATCTGGATCTTCTGCTATAACTGCATTAGTGAATGAGTCAAACGCGCTGAACATAAAGCTAAATGAACCAGGGTGAAGCTCCCAACCTGAGCCGTTAAAGTGGTCTAATACCCAAGGATCAGGTGGACTCCTATGATAGTATCTAACTGCGTTAGTTGAAGGTGCATCAGGATTGTTTACAACACCCCAATGTATTGTATTATTATCGTCATCTCCCCTATCGTACAAGATAATCCACAGATCTTGAGAAGCGTCTATGTTAAAGTTCAATGTTAAATTCGATAAGTAAACTGGTCCCATTGTTGTAGGGATATCAGTTAGCGGTATGTTAAAGTAAGAAAGGACAGCACCGTTTGGAGTACCATTATTATCTAATGTGATATGACCATGCAGGTATTTTGTATTCGCGGGATCGCTAGTACCATCACCAACCTTTTGCAGCATTAAAGCTAGATCTCTGAGGTTAGAAGCATTGGGTTTGAACTTTTGTGCTAAGTCTCGCTCAAATGTCGGTACGAAACCATCTTGCACACCTGTTGTACCTGAACTAGCGCTTATTTGTTGAGTTCTACCTTTTGAGATCCACCGATTAACGAAGCCGTCTTCTTTAGCCCATGAGATTTCGTATTCAAACGGACCCATAAAGTAAGAAGTGTTTTCTGCAAAGTCTAGATTCTCTTCATCTGATTCATAGTCCCATGCTCTAATCTTTGTACCCGAAAATATGTCAGAAGGATATCTTAGATAGGCTTGATTATTTGCGTTTATACCTCCTTGTGCACCCACCGATTCGAGTATAGCATTATAAACTTGTGCACCATCAACATAAGGCTGATTAATTCCTCCCAAGATGTCTTTAACTTCTGAATCTTCTAGTAATGACATATCGACGTTAAGCTGTTCAGCCATAGTAACATCGTCTACAACATACACGGAAGGATCAACAAACAGCTTACGCAGCAAGTTATTTGCTGCCATTGTCTGATCTCCAGCGAATGGATTTGATGATAACAAGGATTCGGGTCTTGCTACTTTGTTAAAATTGATAACGCGCTCATTTAATATGGAACCTGTACCAATCCCGCTAATATCATATTGCAGCATTCCCGTATCTTCCCTAACGGTCTTTACCTTTGTCTGCATACCGTAGATAAGATTGGTGAATTCTTCATTACCATACTTCTTTGCTGATATGATTACTAAATTCCTTCGCTTCAGTAACTTGGAATCTAGAAATTTATCTGCATCAAATATACGGAAGCTAAAGCTGCCGTGTGTATCTATACCCAAATCTACTGTAGCAGATTCTACAATGATTTGATTTGCTCTAGTATCAAATGAATTGTATTCATAACGTTTCTCTAATTTCTTTAGATCCCATACCTCTATTTTACATTGGAGTGGTTCTAGATACTCAGAAACTTTAGCGTATACTGGAGCGACATCTACGACATACTTCTTTGTAATATCTTCTAGAGGTGGAACGCGACCAAACTCTTCTAGTAGGTTACGTGAAGAATTAGACCATGCAGCATTAAATCGCGGCATCTGAGAACTCCAACAATTGTCTTTGTACTGTACTCATTATCTTACGACTATCAAGATAGACATTAATAGGAACATCATTCGATATTTTACCTTTAACTGATACTTCTTGCTTGCCGCCGCCCATTGTACTAGGACGACCACCACCACCACCACCGAAGCCTTTAGCATACTGTGATTTTACTGAAATCTCTTTATCTGCTACATCTCCAGGGTGTTTTGATAGAGGTAGGACTAGCTCAGGTTTACCAAATTCACCTATGACAGCATTACCACGTTTCATCTGTCTATCTGTGATAAATGGTGGTTTTGTTGTCGAATCTATAACAGCGCCATGTTGCGCATACAAAATACCACCGTGTTGTAGATAACCAACTCCAGGACCAGTAAGACCCACATATACGGTAATTGTAACTCGTTTATCTCTGAGTGAATCAATCATACTCTTTAATTGTTGGACTTGTTGTGTTGCTCTTTGTGCTGATTGTTGAATTGCTTGCATACCAGATGACACCCTGCTTCCTGCTTGTTGACCCGCTTGACCTACAGCATTGAATGCTGAAGTTGCTTGACTTCGTATTGTGTTAAACGCTGAAGTCGCAACGCTAGCCGCTCTTGAGAATGCCGCGTTTATTGGTCCTACTACTGCATTAGCAGCATTACCTACAGCAGCAAAAGCAGTTTGCGAATTTCTCATAATTGTTGCTAAATAGCCGCCTGCATCGCCTGCAGCTCTTGAAAATGCAGCGTTTACGGCTCCAGGTATCACATTTATGGCTGTTCTTACTCCGTTTGCTGCATTTGTGGCCATTCTTGGTAGTGTTTGCTCGACTTGCTGCTGGAATAATGTAGCTATTTGTCCGAATGTCTGTGCTGCTGTTGGAATATCCGTTAAAGCTGCTTTTGATTGAGTTGCTGCAGTTTGAGAACCTGCTACCATAGGATTCATACCTTGGGATTGGTATGCTTGTAGCATTTGTTGTGCCATTTGGCCAATCGGACCAGGCATCGAGCTAAATTGTTGTAATACTTGGTTTATGCCCGTCCCTGTAGCGTTAGTTAAAGCTTCGATAAACTTCTGTCCTTCTGCTGCCATTGCTGGGTTTTGATCAACAAACTGCTGAACCATGTCTATAGCAGCTTGTTTGGCATATCCTACAGCAGTATTGAAATCCATTCCCTGATTGATTCCTGACTGTAGTTTTACTGAAAATAGTTCTGCTGCGTTCTGACCTGCTGCAGCAAACAACGCTCCAGCTTTTAGTGCTTGCTCGTCTGCTGCTGTTAGGTTTTCCCATACAGCAGGGGGAAGGTCTTGCATTGCGTCATCAAATCCTTTTACCATGTCAGTACCTCCTTTCCTAGCCGAATCAATCAGTTTCTTAAAGAAATCCTGACCCGCAGCAGTCATATCATTCCATGATTTAGTTGCTATCTCTTCGAACTGTTTCATGGCCTCACCATTGTCTTTTAATGTACCCGTAAGCGACATACCAGCTTTAACAAAAGCCTCCAAGTTTTGTATGGTAGGCTCGATAAATCCTGGTAATCCACCAAATGCACGCGCTGCTAACGTTAACCTATCGTTTAGTTCTAGCTGTTTAGCACCCGCTTGAATAGAAGATGTTATGAACTTGTCATATTCTATATCTGCTTCAACAATACCCTGTCTATAGGCTTGGAATGATGCCGAACCATCTCTGAGATGTTCATTTAATGATTCTAATTCACCTTGTGATGCTGCTATCTTTTGCTCATTCTGTGCAAATTCTAAATTAGCTTTAGCGATACCGTTCTGATATGATACCCATTGAGCTTCACCCCTAGATAATTCAGAGTTTAATTCCTGTAGTTTACCCTGCATTACTGCGGTTTCTTGCTCTGTTGAAAGCAATGCTTTCTGCTGTTCTAAAACGCCTTTAGTCTGTAATTCTTGAACAAATGCAGATTCTTGCATCAGTTTAGTTAGAGCGTCAACTTCTATTCCTGCATTCTTATTGGCATCTTTGAGTTTGGTCAACTCCGCACCCATCGCATTATATACCGCTAATGTGCGGTTTGCTTCGAGATCTTCTTTTGTAAGTGAATCAGAGAAACCAGCAGAAGTTTCGATTGCTACTCTGTAGTTATCGCTTAATGATTTAATAGCGTTAAGATTGGCAGTTATTTGGTTTGCTTCTTTAGCTTGAGCTGCTGAAAGCTGGTCAGTAGCTTGAGCTGATTTATTTGTGATATCACCATTTTCACCCAGTAAACCGTTAGCTGTGCTTACCGTATCTGCTACAAATAGAAATTTACCCCCTGCTTCATTGAGTGATGCGGATTGTTTTACAACAGAACCCGAATGGCTATCTACCTTTTGCTTTGATAAATCATTAGCAGCACCCCACTCTTGTAATCCTTTGATACCACCTTGAAATGCCTTCTCAGCACCTTCTAATGATTTAACTATTGGGTCTATGAGGTTCTTGTTAATCCAAGCACCTGCATCAGTTATAGGCTTTGAATTTGCCTTGATAATCTGCCATATTACATTTACCAGGTCTATCTTACCAAGACCACCTCCTATAGTTTGAAGACCAGTATTGATTGCTGCGACTATAGGGTTAAAGATATTTGTCGCTAACCATGCTAGTGCGTCACTAATAGGTTTACCAATTGATTTGAGTGTTTCCCATACTATAGCAACAATATCTATCTTGTTTATCCTAGATGCAATTGAAACTACTGTATTAATTGCATTGGCAATAGGGGTTAATATCATTTGGTCTACCCATTGTGCTGCATCAGTTATCGCTTTACCCGCTGCTTTAAGCGCATTCCATACTACAGCAACCAGGTCTATAGCGCTTGTAGTTAGTTTTGCTGGTATTGCTTGAATTCCTTTTATTATTGGCTGTACTATATTCGTGTCTAGCCATGATTCTATCTCTCCCGCAGCGCTTAATGTTTGTTGGAAGAAGTTAGATATTGCTGTGTCTATAGCAGTTAATGCGCTTTCTATTGCTGCAGCTGCAGGATCTAACGAACTGCTGATAGTAGAAAAGAATCCTTCTATTGCTGCGGCCGCTGGGTCTAAAGCTGCTGCTAACTGTGATAGTGCTCCAGTTAGAGGTGCAAAGAAATTAGACAGTATCTCTCCAACTGCATCAACACCTCTTTGTAATATAACTAGAAATAGATTCCAAGACTTTCCGATATCGTCTACATCTTTATGCATTGCTTGTGAGGTTTTATCAATATCACCTCCAGCAATACCAAATGTTTGACCAAATGCTAGTAGAGCATCAGCACCTAACTTCAATACTGGGTTTAAGTTGCCTACTGCTACGCCTGCTTCATTAGTTACATCTCTAAAGCCCAAGAAATTAGTTTTATACGCTATTAATGCCGCTGCTAGCGCTGTTAATGCTATTGTAAAAGGATTTAGCGCTATAGAAGCTAGAGCGGCTCCAAATCCCCGCATTCCTGTTGCACCCCCTGTTAGTGCTGGTATTAATGCTGAGAATTTCTCCTTTAATCCCGCTGTACTTACCCCCATATTTCCTAAAGCACCCGTCATAGTAGCGCCTACCGAAATAACTTCAGGAATTATATTCTTAGCAAAGTCGGCATATGTTACGTTCAAGTCGTTCTGTTTTAACTGAAGTCTATCTGCTGCTGTTTCTGCTTTCTCATGAGCTGCTGCTAATTTCTCCTGAACTAGGGAATATTCCGCTGTTCCTGTTTTACCTTCTGCTGTTAGCTTGTTTAACTGGTTCTGTAATGATGTAACTTTGATTTGAGAAGTTGTAAGTTGGTTTTGTGCTCTATCAACACCTACCTGAGCACGCTCTAGAGATTCGAATGTTTCGAATAATTGAACACCTGAACCTATAGCAGCACCCATAAACCCTACAGCATTACTAAAATTAACACCCATTTTCTGAGTTGATGTGGCTGTTTGTTCGGTAGTTTGTGAGGTTTGACCCATGACGTTATTAAGAGCACCAAATGATGTTGAGGTCTTTTGAGCTGCATCTACATTAGTGCTAATAGCTTGACCCATTGCATTGAATTTAGTTCCTGCTGCTGCTGAAGCTTGACCGCTAGTTGTAAGTGAAGTACCGTAAAACTTGACAGCAGAGTTAGCGTTATTTGTTGTAGTTGCGCTATTAGCTACTGCTGCCTCCATTCCCCTGATTGCTCCCTGACTGCTGCTTGCCGAAGAGGATAACTGTGATAATGAACCTGTTAGAGCAGTACCACTAGAACCCGCAGCTTTAACGGCTTGACCGTAAGAATTGTAAACTGTTATACTTCTCTGAACCGATGCTGCAGCATTGGACATAGAACTAGCTTGACTTGTAAATGAAGAGGCAGAAGATGCAGCTGCAGCAGCCGCAGCCTTTATGGCTGTTTCTGCTGCTTGCATCGCACTTGTAAACGATGAAGTATTAGCTGTTAATGTAACACTTTCTGTAAAACTCATTTTTAGTCTAGACTAGCCCTATTGTATTTTTACATAAGTGATTATTATATGAAGTATTAAGAAACAGTAGGTGGACTACTACCAAAAATATCTTTAACCAACTTTTCTAAATCTGATTGCATAGTTGCTGTGCCCTTCTTGACAGCTTCATCTAAATTACCTCTATGCTTTTCTACAAATGGAGCATAAGGGACTGTAGCACCTCCAACATATTTCAAATCACCTTGTAAACCTCCAGAAATAGAATTGCGTAGTCTTCCTGTACGGACGGGCACAGTATCATGATATTCCTTTGTTATCTCATCTCCCTTTGTCTTAAGAAACGTAGACATGCTCTTGTTTACAGTAGTCCCTATCTTTGCAAAAGATTGAGCTATCTTGTCTAAGCTTTTAGTAGCATCAATTGATATTGTTACTGAGCCTGCCGTGTCCTTCTCTTCGCCTCCGCTTCTGCTTTCTGTTTGTCCATGTCTTGCTTCATTCGCTGTCTGTCATGAACCAATGCCAGGTATTCTCTGTAGTCGGCAAGGTCATCAACGTAAATGTCTTTATCTCCGTAGATTTCCCACCACCACAAGTCAAAGTCTCGCTTCCATACGTAGTGTTGTAAAATTCGAATTTCACGGTCGGTTAACTGACTCCTTGACGAACCTGCATAGGCGAACTCTTTGAGAGTTCTTGAGACTTTGGGAGGCCAAGTTGCTTCAAGTCACAAGCTTTCAGAATATTATCAAGGTGGTCGGCTCTGACATTGTCAAACACCTCCCTTTCCTTGATGTGAAAATACATCTGCATTCCTAACCAGTTTGCATCTTCACGCATACGTTGCATTTCCTTATTCATATCATTTGGAATCTCATCTAAACTTTTGACGGTCTTTTGAAGTTCTTCAACTCTGATGTTGTCAAGAGTAGTTTTATCAGTTCGTGATAACGCAAGATCTGCTTTACTATTATCACCTCTCATCATCCTCATCTGTCTATCTCTAA
The DNA here is from genome assembly GCA_035631175.1 of Parafilimonas sp. Taxonomy (GTDB): domain Bacteria; phylum Bacteroidota; class Bacteroidia; order Chitinophagales; family Chitinophagaceae; genus Parafilimonas. The sequence goes on along the minus strand of DASQJI010000566.1, from coordinate 15,521 downwards.
CTTCTTGCTGCATAGTTTGGATCTTGAGTGCTACGGTTTGAATCTGTCTACCAAGATCTTCAACTGCTGCGTTTAATTCCTGTCGTCTATTATGTGCACCCATAGTAACGCTATGGTATTTGAGTTCAAACCGCTGCCAATCTGCATAGATAATATCGCCACTCTTGTTATACGGAATAACGAATTTATCAAGTTGTGATAAAGCTATTTGGATTTGGTTGTTTGCATCACCTACTGAACCAAAGTATGCATTTAACCTCTCCATGTCCATACCGTGAAATTGTGATAAATCAAACTTCTTTGCCTTATCACTCTGGTTTGCTAAAACATTCTCTAAGTCTATTTCTTGTGATTGCTGTTGTGAATCCTTAGGCTGTTCTTGTTTATTGAGTTCTAAAATATCATCTTCTGCTTCTTCATTTGACAATTTGTATATGCTATAATAAAAGATATGAAGAGAGATAAAAATACATATCTCTCAAATTTGTCTACTAGTAGACTGATTGATAGTAAGATTCTTCTATTATACGTCTGTGATTGTTAGTCCACCTTCGGACACACCGCTGAATTCTTCCATAGCGAAATCAGTTGATCCACCTTCAAGACCAGCGCTGTAAGATTCAGTTCTAACAGAGTTGAATGTTAAGACCTTACCTGTTGCGATTGTATAAGCTACGGTCCTAGGTGTGTAACTTCTCAAGTCACCTATCAAGACGTTGTTATACACTAGTGTATTCCATGAGACTGATAGGTTACGCTGGAAACTTTTCGAATATTTGAAGGCTGTTACACCATTGGGTCTAAAACGCTGAACTCCTAAATCTATATCAAACTTGAAGCTTGTAGTATCATATATTACTGAGTTAATTGATAATGGGTCAGCACCCGAAGATATACCCGACCACGGGTTAGCTGTTGGATCTGTTGCGTATGTTGCTGCTGGTGAAAATGTTGGTGCTACTGTCCAATCAGATATAGAGGTACATTGGAAGGGCATAGTGACATTAAAACCACCTTCTCTAGTAATTTCACCACTAATACCATTGAATTTAACACCTGTATAGACTTTGTATTTCTCAACACCATCTATCAAAGCAGACATTAAAATTGATAATGATACACCCACAGTACCATTTGGAGCGACCATTGTTTTGTCAGGTGGTGTGGTTGCTGGAGATACAGGTAGAAGCATACCATATTTCATAAGTTGGAAATTATCAGGTTGGAATTTAAGTTCTGATGTATAAACTTCTCCTAACTTCACCTGCTTCTTTACATCGTACTCACCAAGAGGACGAATCTTATTATTCTCAATTGTTATATCTTGACCTATTGATTGAACTAGTCCACATGATTTGAATGTTGGACCTGATAAGGGTAAGGTTCCTTCTACTACTTCCTCAACAAATTGAGGTTTCTTTATAACATCTGGAGCACCAGTTGGGGTAATTGTTGGCATTTTATATTATACTTCTCAAGAAGTTTAAAATACACTTGAGAACTAAGAATTAGTAGTAGTAGTAATATGGCAGAAGCAATTTACGCAACCGCTGCAGATGTCCGACCTTTAATCGGTAACTTATCGGCACAGCGAGATAACGCAACAATAGATAATGCTATTGCTAGCGCTACATCTGAAGTAAATTTAGGTATAGGAAGGACTGATACAAATCTTGATGATACCACAACTTCACCTGTAATCTTAAACACAGTCAAGAAGATAACCAGATATCTAGCTGCTGTTGAGCTATTGACGGGTGTACAATCTCAAGAGACAACTAGAGCACAACTGCAGAAGGACGCTCAAGCTCTATTAGATAAACTAGTATCTGAAGAACAGACAGAGACGATAGGAGCTGCATTTGTTGAAATGTCTGATCCTGTTACATATCCTGCTAATGAATCAGGAATAATTTATAGTGAAGGATATGTAGGACTCAAGAAGGGACCGAGAACACCGTTCTACAATCAGTATTATCATACTTTTGTACCAATATGACAATAAGAATGAACAGACAAGCTAACGCCGCAGGCGAAGACGTAACAGCGAGAACATTAGCAGAAGATTCCCCTGCTAGAATGATCGACCCTGGTAAATGTCGCTTTTGTGGTAAACCATCAACACAACGTGAACCCGTACAATGTCCTGCTATTGGTAATACTACAAAATTACATCTGTATACAAAGACATGAGTACTCAGACAAGGGATTACCCTGAAGATATCATCTATAACTTTCTAAAGAGTAAGTATGTAGCTTATAGAAGCAGCTTAAGCGATCCGAACGTTCTACCTGCAGATACCGATATTTTATGGGGTGAACCCAAATCAGAACTTAAAGTATATTCTTTTGTTGTAACACGAGATACCACTACTAGATTACTGCCGTATCTAGGGATTTCAAAAGTACAATATTCAGCGCTATGTACTGCCCGTTTTGCTATAACATGGATAGGACCAGGTAAACCACCTTATCTAAATGAATGGGAGGAGTTTATAGATTATCATATAGCAAAATATCAGACTGATACATATTTCAAAAGTAGGGGGATAGAGTCTGTAAAACCTTCAGCTTCAGGTATTACAGAACCTAGAGAACCAGAAGTAGATCAATGGGTTCTGAGTTTTCAGATCATTGCTACTTATATGAAGTCTTTTACCTAACGTGGTAAGTCAGCTTTATTATCTGCTTGTGCTGCTTCTGGAATATTGCCCTGCAATTTCTCTAACTGTTTCTCTGCTACTTCCGCTCTACGCCTAAGCTCTGCAATTGAAGCATTCTGAGCCTCCAGGTAGGCTTTAGCTTCAGGTGATAGACCTGTTATAGCATTCCCAAGAGCTGCAATATTTCCCTCTTGCTCGACTGTTTTCTGACCGAATGCAGTCAAATACTGACCGTATTTCTTGAATTTGTCGTTATGGGACATAAATGTACCTAATGCTGTGGCAATAGCACCAACCGCTACAATCACCGCTACTATATTACTGATAACGTCTGTGCTTGGTGGTGGTGAAGGTGGTACTATCTGCATTAATATAGATTCAAACATTTTTACTACTTCTACTACCTATTATCTCCAATTCTCGCGACTATTATCTCTTTCTTGCATATCACGAAAAGCACCATAGCCTTTGTCTGAGCCACGCTGGTATTTGTCGCGCTCTGCGATTATAGTCTCAAGCTTTGTTAGTCTCAGGTTTATATCAGTTAGATTCTTGCATACCCTACTCATTTCCTCCTTTAATGCAACCTGATCCTTAACTGCATTAGTGAGCATATTATTAAATAAAGAGTCTTGACCTTCAAAAGTTGCTTCCTTCTTACCTGCTTTGAATGCTTTAGCTATTAGTGCTGTCACAGCACCTATAACTATCGATATTACCGAGATCAGAATAGTGATCAAATTAAAACTGGTAGCTTCTGCTGCTGGCGAACTCATAGAGATGTAAAGTCAGTATATTTTATTCGTTTCGTCCTTCTTTGGAACTAAGACTATTACCGTTAATCCTATCTTCTACTGATTTTGATGTCGGATCTTCAAAATATGATTCAGGAATATCAGGGTGTATCGATTTCACTTCTTCTTTAGAGGTGTATGCTGTTCCTAACGTAATCTTTGGTCCTCCTACGACTTTCTTCTGATAATATAACTCGACTACCAAAAGTATAAGGATCACTAAAGCTATTGAATGGCTTATCTGCTGGTTTGCAGTTATAGCAAAGAATCTAGTAGTGTTATCGTCTACTTCAAGGTTATGCAGGAAGTAAATATTATAGATAGTAAGGACCGTAAACGCTGCAGTTGAATAAATAGCGGTCCAGAATAGAGTTTTACGCATACTCTACTACTTCTTAGAAGCCTTCTTAGTGCTTTGCTTACTACTATTCCGATCTTGCTGCTGATCGAATCCTTGTCGCTCTAATCTCTCGCGTTGTTCTTCCTGGATCTCTTCGGCTATCTCTTTATTCTCTTGCTCTTCCTGCTTTATGACTTCAAGTGCATCGGATTGACCACCTTCGTGTTTTATGTTAGATGCATCATCCGCTTCTATTGCATCAGTAGTTATTTGAGATTCTAGATTTATGGCTCTAATCTTTTGGTCTTCATCTGTTGAATAATCTCTAACTTCCCTAGCTGCTTCTAGCTGTTCGCGTTCTGCTTGAGCTTGCTTCTTCTCTTCAGGCCAACCAGGGACACGCTTACCGTGTTTGTATAATTCGTCAAACTCTCCATTTACTAGATCTTGAAAGCTTTCAACTGATACTGGAGGATCATTAGCACGTTGAACAAAGTATTCAGTTCTTCCCGCTCTTTGTGGTACATCGTCTACTGCGTTCTTATGTATAGCTGCAGCTTTAGCGGAATTGAATGGAATTGAATAACCTGTCTTTATGTCGCTTATTGAATCAACCTTTTGCTGCTGTTCGCCATTATTATCGTAGTATAAGACTACATGACCCTCAGGAATTGGGTAAGTGCCTATATTCTCCCTAAAGCGGGAATAACTATTACCGATATCGTTAAAGCGTGTTTCAACTTCGCTATATGTTAGATACTCTTTACCATCAGCACCTTGTACACGCATTATTCGTGTGACTTTGCGCTTTGTTCTATTACGTTCGTCTGATGATTTAGTACTGTTTACAAACTGTTCATAGTCTGTGTCGTATGTTGTTACTGGGTATGGCTTGCCTATCTTCTCGTAAGCCTTTATACCTTCTGGAGATTTCCAATAATTAACCATTTTATAATAATACCTCTAATTACATTAGGTCTTAAAAAGTTAGTGAGAACTAGTCACGTTCTTTCATCCATTGAATAAACTGATAAATAAACATCCCTAACATGGTTAGGGTAAAGATGAGGAAGAATGTCTCGAGTAGGTTAACTACTAAATCGAAACTAATTCTCTTCCTGCAGCGGTATCAAATATTTGGAATTTGAACCACTCTTTGCGGAACTCTACTGTCTGATCTGGGTTAACGAGCTGTGCTTGTGTTGTCTTTCTCGGACCTTCGATAAAGATCATTTGACTGCTATCGAAGATGTATGCTCTATCTGCTGCAATATCTTCATTCAAGATCCATTTGTTCAACCAAGGAATACCCGTTACACCCGTGAGTATATCGTCTTGAGTTCTGTTGGACGCTTGCATTGGTCCTATCAAGCCGCCTTTCACCCAGGTATTAGTTTCATAGTCGATATACTGAGCTTCATTGCTGATTATTGTATCAGGTTTGTATAGCTTGTTTGACATAATTGCGACCTTGACCGTGTTTAGATTAACTGCTGGTCTATTAGTAGACATGATGTTTGCTGCTGTGTAAGCACCCCAGTCGTTACCAGTTACATCAGGAAATGAAGGTAATGCTGCCAATACCTGGTTATGTCTAACCCTGGTAAAGTCAAAAGCAATCTTACTCATAATGAAACTTTCAATTGGTAACGTAAACTGTCTCATGTAGTATTCTTCTGTAAAGCCAAATCCCACACCTGCTTTCTCTGTGGTGATCTGTTGCTCGGTAATTGCACCGTACTGTATGGTGTCTATCGGATCGTTCTCTTTGTAACCGCTCTTCACAGATTGTGTTGTATCAGTCCACCTTGGGAATCGTAGTACTAGCTGGTCCGTGTTTATGACTTTTACTGCTGATAGCAGGTTGTATTTCACACGCTCTAGTTGTTCCATGTTTATGAGTTCCTGACTCACACTTGTTACTGTGTATGCAGGGAATTCGGTAGATGTGATTACACCCGCACCGTATTGCTCTACTTTCTCATTATAGCGAAGAGCTTCATCCTGGAATTCAGGATTTATGAAATTGTATTTAGCTTGATCTTCGTTTACTGAACCATTGTGTAAAGCTACTTCAAGTTCTCTGTATCTTTTGTAGTCAGAGATCCAGGGGTATTTGTCCCAAGGAATCTTACCAGCGCTATGTTGTTCTATTGTACCATAGTAAGGATCTTCTAAGTATATCTTTTCGTTAATTGGGTTGTAGACTGCTGAATTGATACGCTTCTCACGCTGAAGTTTCTCATAATTGCGATCTACGTATTCACCGTAAATGTCAGTTGGAGTCGATAACATTTTTACTATAATTCACCTATCGAAATTTCCAATATCAGAACTACTCTACTACTACTAACTATGGGTAGCTTGCCCTGATATCGATCTTGATTAGATCGTTCGCGTTTGTCGTTGGTGCTGCAACATCTGCCCTATGGAACTGTGTTTCATTAATTACATATCGACCTACTACTAGGTTTGCTGCATCTGTACCGCTTACCCACTTTGTTACATGAGTTAGTGGATTAGTTGCGCTAACCTTTACTAGGTCACCTGCTACTACTCCAGATTCAGCCTTCTTACATATCCTACCAGAAACAATTACGGACATGGTTGAAGCTGTATCTGATACACCTCTTACGATTGTGTATGTATTTGTCAATACGTCGAGTGTTTCTGATAATACATCTAAGTTACCTACGAATCCAAACGGACCCGCTTGACCTGATACGGCACGTTTCCATTGGTTGTTTGCCTGGTCAAAAGCGAAAGTGTCCCCAGGTGATCCACCTGTAGAAGCTCCCGTATTCTTCGGCATACCAGGGATTTGAAGGAAATTATATCCTGGTTCTGTAGCTCCGTAAGGCATTTAGTTAAACTGAACCTCCTGCAATTCTTTTCATTAATCGGTAGTGTGTCATGAATGAGTTGTGAGAACTATCGGTTTTAGTTGTCTCATCAGCTGCTGCCGCTTTATGAAATTCAGGAACAGTTTTGAAATTACTATACTGTTCTCTATTCTCTGTTGTTACTGATGCAGCTTTAGGAGCTACTGTTAGATTCATTAATTTAGACTGATAGAACTCTGCTATTTCCTGGTTTGATATACCACTCCATGAATAGACTTTCTCTAGTTCTTCATTGTATTTGTCTTCAGACTTGAAGAGCTGTTTTGGAACTATAGTCTTTAGTGTGGCTATACGCTCACGTTTCTGCAAGTCAGCCATGAACTTGTTGGTCTTGGCTTGCTGTGCTGTTAGTTCGCTTACAACACTCTGAAGATTCTTGATAATGTTCTTTGCTTCGTCTAAGGATTTTGGCGATTCCTCTACTTCACCCTCAGAACTTGGTTTGTCGTTCGTTGGTGGTTGTCTTTCTGCTGGTTGTTGTGGTTCTGGTTGTTCTTCAGCGGGTTTCTTAGATTTATCAAAAGTAGTTGGATAACTGGTATCTGTAGCTAATACTTGCTCTCGCTTAACCTCAACTGTCGGCGTCTTTGTAACTGTTGTTACATTTTGAGGTGTATTCGGTGCAGTATTGTTATTTGCACTCATTGTATTACCTGAAATGTTGTTTTGAGAAACTTGAGAACTACCAATAAGCTGAAGAGTTGCGTCTGTAATGCAAAAGTTACATGCACTTTGCATTTCAGATGCATTATGTAATTTTACTGTACACTCTTGCTCTGAGCCGAAACATTTACCCGCTACATCCATTCTATCAAACCCAAATGCGGGGTAATCGACAAAAGCGATATGAGCACCCAACCAATGCCGTAGCGATTTTGGATTCTCATTTGGATTTTGATGAGGGAATGATAATATTAGAGGCGATACATACGGTGGGTATTGGTCGATGTGTTCTTCGGATTTCATTACATCCTTTGCCTTTGGGTCAGTTATCTCAATGTCAAATCTCCATCCTTTATCAGGATTCAATGATACTCGATGAACGCGTCCTATGGCCCAATTCTCTTGATACTCCATAACGTCTCTGATACCACTACCGTGCTGAACCATCGGATGTACGAAATTTCCTTTTTGAGCTACATCTAGAGGATTGTTAGGGTCTTTTCTCTTAAGGACTGCTGGTTTACCTACGAATGTTTGAATGTTTTCTGCTATATAGTTAGGATCAACACCCCAACCATTCTGATTAACTACAGCTTCAGGTAATGCGTAATATACTAAGAATAATCTGTCAGTACCAGAATTGTAAGTCTTTTCTGCGAAATATGCCACAAGAAGACAATAGTTATGAACTAAAGTGAGAACTAAGACGCTAGATAGAGAAATCTTCTATGCAATCAGTCTACTAGTAGACTAAATTTGTTCTACAATTCTAGAAGCTATATCGTTCTTCATTCCGTTCTGTTCTGGTACGGTCATTAATGAAACATCAATTATTACGTAAGTATTGCCGTGCTCTACGATATGCGCATTTGGATATGTTGTCACAATATAATTTAGTAGTCTGTCTGATAATCCAAAGTTAAGATAGATTGTATTAGCCATCTTGTGTTATGTCCATTTTAAAGAAGTCAAATGATCTACTGCTAGATGTAGTTGTACCAGTCCCACAATTTAAGCCTAAAGTTGTAGCACCCGCTGGAGGTGTTGTAGTAATATCTACAAATGCAGCACCATTAATTGAATAGGAAACTTTAGGAGTTGCGCCTATCAGCTTTATAATTATAGATACAATTCCGTTGTTTGACGCTGTTACACCTGTTGATGTTATTGTAGCTGTAGCACCACCATTGTTAGTTGCAACATTCCATACAGTACCGCTTTGAGCTAGATATAGCATTGCTCCAGATTTATTATCCAAATAAGTAGAGTTAACGGGATCTGCTGTTACACTAGATGAGAAGCCAACCCATAACCTATTGCTAGTAATATCTGCCTCTCTTAATCTCAAATATAGAATAGGGTTCAGATTAGCAGCAGTAAAGTTATAAGAAGATCTTATTGCTGCTGTGTTACCTGATGTTGAACCAGTTGCACATGTTAGGTAAGTGCCATTAGTAGTAGTATCTACGTTTTGGGTGAATGTTCCTGAACCTGCTACCATTATACCATTAAGAAGACCAGCACCGTTTGTCGCACCTGTACCGTTCCAAGTGCCGTCTTTCTTTGCTGTCTGCATTGTGCTAGTACCCGATGCAGGGGGTTGAAATTGTGGTGTACCTCCGACATTGGTAAGAACGTTTCCGCTACTACCTACAGATATAGCAGTAACCGCAGATGTGCCATTACCTAGCAATACCCCAGTTAATGTTGTAGCTCCAGTACCACCATCAGCCACAACTACAGGACTTGCAGCAGTTATGGCAGAAGTACCATTTCCTTTCAGGATGCCCGTTAATGTAGCAGCACCCGTACCACCTGAAGCAACCGCTAACTGTGCTGATGCTGTTACCGCACCCGTGCCATTACCTTTTAGAACACCTGTTAAGGTAGAAGCTCCAGTACCACCATTAGCAACTGATAGAGGTGAAGCACCACCTATTGAGTTTCGGTCTAAATTAGCTTGAGCTACATCAACATCTACTTTGCTGTTTGCTGTATCATCGGTTACTGTAATCTTTGTTGAAGCTGCGTTAATCTTCTTAAACTCTAAATTAACACCCGTTTTCTGCTTGAACCATCCTGTTCCTAGAGTACCAACATTAGATGCTGTGTTAGCTTCACCCGCACCTGATAACGCCATATTCACCCACTTGCCAGTTGCAGAGTTGTATCTGATTATGTCGTTATTTGCTACTGAAGTTATATTGACATTAGATAGGTCTTGAAGTAATCCTATAGAGGTTTCTAAATCTATAATCGAACCCCCGTACTTTTTGAGTGTTAATTTACCTGATACAGAATCAATGTATAGTAATGCCTCTCCAGCAGTTGATGTTGTATATATTGCAGGGTCTATTACTGCTGGTTGCTGCTGTAATGTGATAGGTCCCTCAAACTTCCAAGGATTGAGAACGTGTGGTCTTCTACTATCTAAAATCTTACCATTAAGTATTTTGAATAATTCAGATAAAGTATCCGAACCATAACCCTGTGAATCAGTTGGATCTACTACATCTACTTCAGGAAAATCAGAATAGCTAGACATTGTTTATGATTCTTCTACCTCTAGCCCTGTTTTGTGAAGTAATGCCAATTGTATTAATTTGTTTAGCTTTAACAATTTCAAAAGTTTCTGCAGCTTTAGCGACCTTGCATCAGGGTCACCTTGAGCTTTAATAAGTTTAATCTTCTCAACTATAGCTTGTTGAACCATCAACCGTTTATCTTCGCGCTCTTTAGCTATAACCTTCTGAACATATTGATTAGCTATTTCTGGTCCTAATGTTTTTATGATAGTCTCTTTAACTAATTGTGCCGACGACAACTGCTGTATTTTAGGGGTACTGGTAGTTGTCTGAGGCGCGAACTTTATCACCTTTACTTGTATTGATTCAGTTGTAACATAGCTATCTGATAATGTCTTTAAAACTAGCTTTGGTCTTTGTAGCTGGAGTCTTGGGATTGGTGGGGTTGGTTTTACTTGCCGTCGCTGCCAGGCTATTCTTACATTCTTAGCAATTTCTAAGCCTTTAGCCTGCATCATTGATGTGCCTGGTAAAACAGCTTTAGTAACAAACGATTGTATTATTTCTGATGAATAATAGGTATCAACTATTTGGTGTATAAACTGCTTGAATCCACCTCCGCCGCCTATAACATCTGTAATATGATAAATGACAATCTTACCGATAAGTTCGGCTGCGGTATAAGTATCTGTAAGTGTTCTTACTATATTCTCTCTAATCCTAGTAGAATCTAATGATTCACTAGCGTTTAGAGTATCAGTTATAACTTTGAATGTTTTCTTGATGGTTGCTTCCGTGGCTGTTGCCGTTTCCGTGATTGCTTTCTGCGCTCTCTTGTTAATCGATTCCGAAACTGTTCTACTATCAACCAAAAATCTGAAGAACTGTCTGGTCGAAAGCAATAGTTCAGAACTTCCGAGATTATCTGTGATTGCTTTAATGACATTCTTTGTAAGCGTTTCGGTGGCTCCATATGTATCACTTAATGTCCTAGTAATTGTGCCTGTAACCTTCTGACCTGTTAATGTTTCGCTTTTGCCTAGTGTATCACTTAATATCTTTTTAGCAGTCTTTAAAAGTTGCTCGCTTGCTGTTCTAGTGTCTGCTAAAAGTTTGGTGGTCTTCTTGACTAAAGATTCTGATTTACCTAAAGTGTCTGATAATGTCCTTACTCTGATACGCGTTTTAGTAATTGATTCTGAAGCTGATAGAGTATCACTAAGTACTTTCCTAGCTCGTTTGAGTAAGGTTTCAGATACACTTAAGGTATCGCTTAATGTTCTAACCTTTGTTTGAACCTTAGTTATGCTTTCGCTTTTACCTAATGTGTCTGCCCTTGCTTTGATTGCCGTCTTCAGTAATGTCTCAGACTTAGTTAATGTATCTGATAGTGTTCTAACATGAGTGAGTATCTTTGTTAGTGTTTCCGACTTGGATAATGTGTCTTGAATGCTGTGGCTTACTCTCTTGGTTATGGACTCGGTTAATGACCCTGTATCAGTTCTGACCTTGATTGCTTTCTTTAGTAATGTTTCAGACTTGCTTAATGTATCAGATAAAGTTCTAACATGAATCCATATCCTTGTTATAGATTCACTTGCTGTTAAAGTATCAGTCCTTTGCTTGATAGCCTTGATAAGTCTGGTTTCTGAAGCTGTTAATGTATCAGTTCTAACCTTTGTTGCTTTCTTCAATAAGGACTCTGAAGCAGTATAAGTATCTGATATTGTTCTAACAAATACAGCACCTAAAGTTACAATAACATGCCGCTTGTAGTATGTAGTATCAGGTGGTGTAGATAGATTTGCTGCTATCTGTTCATTTTCTACAGCATTATTGTATGTTGCTATAGTCTGCGGCCTTGCTGTGAGAGGATTTGACTGACCAAAAGCACAGTAAGAATATGCAAACTGTGGTGCTGTTTGTGCTACTGTTGGACCTGTAGTCATTCCCCAAAGAAGCACTCCATTACCAGATTAGAAACAGCAATGTTAGTACTGTTAAGCGTTATTGCAAGAGCCTGCCCTGCGTCACTCCAAATATAATCATCCTTATCTCTTGGAATCCATTCAAACGTTCCACGTGTTACGAAAAAGCACGTATGGAGTACTGTATCTACAATAGTACCAAGTGTAAAAGCAGTAGTACCCGTTTTAACATTAACCGACGTAACGGATGAAGCACTACTAGTATTCATTGATTTGGCAGTAGCCGAAACGCCACCAGAACCTAGCGTGGATTCTCTGCGAACGAATATGTCTACAGGGTTGTCACCAGCACCAGTACCCCCGTATGCGACTCTTATCTTCTTCAAAAATATTGAAACGTTTGCTGGTGGAACAAGTTCAATAAAGACATTTTCAGTATTAGCAACATTATTACCTGCAATATTTGTTACAACAAAGTCGGACATTCATTCATTCACTCACTCACTCATTTAATACTCCTACTATTATTATTATTACTATTATTCTTCCCAATCACATTCTACATTACAAACCATAGAAGCCAAATTGACCCTAAGTAGTATAGCAAGTCTCTGATTGACACCTGACAGAATATAGTCATCTTCATCTCTTGAGACCCACTCAAATATTCCTCTAGTATTTACGGTTGTGTCTAGTAAAACATCCACAACAGTCCCAACAGAGAATGCATTAGTACCGTTTTTGACCGTAGCGGTTGATACAGAAGCGGGTGCTGCTGGCCTTCTCTTTACTATAGTTCCTGTAGTTCCTGTAGCACCTGCGGCAGATGCCCTAGTAACCCTAACTCTAGCGGGTACATCTGATACAGTAGTATGAGGAAATGACACCCTTATACGTTTTAAAAGTATTGAAACGTTAGCAGGTGGTAATAATTCAATCCAGGTGTCTTCTGTATTTATTGTTGAGTTTGCTGTAGCGTTTAAAGCGACTGTATACTGAGCCATTTCTTATTATACTACCTACTTGTACACTCCTAAAAGATGGGCTGCTATCTCTGCCGCTTGTGATTTTATGGTACTATCTTTATCACTTGCATAAAGATAATATATTTTTGATTCATTTTCACCAAACGACACAAAAGCATGATTGAATGAAAAATCTGGTAACTCTGTATCTTTGTCTGTGCTTACCGTTGCAACTCCTAATCTTAATTTTATCATCTTCTTTTACTTACTCTCACTATCACTATCATATCAATTAATTGTGAAATACATAAAGATGTTTATAGCTCCGACACTACGATACTGTCACTTTGCCAGCTCCGAATTTGGTATTTAAAGCGTTTTGTAATGCGTTCTTTTGTGCTGTAGTTAAGGTTATACCAGTAAATGATACAGTCAATGTTCTGTTTGGTGCTGTGCCTGTATAACTAAAATTATAGGTTATTCCGTTTTTGAGAGTACCGCCAGCAGCACCAGTTTCAGATAATTGAGTAGCGAGGTTATCTATTGCTGTCTGTAATGTACTATTCTTTCTTGGGTTTTCATCCATTAAAGTATTGAAGACCGTTGTATTATCGGCAAGTGCTGTATGTGCTGAACATCTAGAAATCACATTACTAACGGTATGAGTCCTAGATCCAGATGCTACAGCATCGTCCCAAGTGTATTCGATTACACAGTCACACGTATCAGGTGACCATCTAGTTGTTTGAATTGTCATTTTAGTAGTAGTAGGATATATTACACCTCATATATTCTCCATGTTATAGTTCTTGCTGTTCCTAAAGTTTGTTTTGCTGTTAACTTCCAGCCAATGTCTGAAGGTAAAGTAGGAATGTATTTCAATGGACTGGTTTGACTATCAGCATATGTTTGGATGTTATATTGTTTGTAAGCTCCAAGAGTATCTATAAGAACATATACTCGCAATTCTATTGTATCACCTGTCGCCATTGCTGAAAGGTCAACGTAACCGTCAAATCGCTTTATTGATGTTGGATTATATAGTGTAACTTCAGTTCCTATAATCATTGTCGATGTGCCGTTTGCACTTAAGGTCAATGGCATATTGTTGATTTACTATATAGTGATATAATAATAATAATCATCAAACCTTGGTGATAAAATGATTAGCAAATGTTTTAGACGATGTGTCTGTCATACTGATTACACCACCCGTTATCTCTGCATATAGCGTATCTTGGTGTATGGTTAAGTTTGTACCTGTTCCACCTGTGGTTAATCGACAATTTACGAGGTCAGTATTTACAACAGCATCAGTATGTACAGAATCAAAGAACCATCCTGTAGTAGATGCTGTTATGGATATAGTCATAGTTGCATTAGCAGCATTCTTTCTAAATAGAAAGGTAGATGCAGCGGTAATGGTATTAGCACTTAAGAATACTCCGAGTTCAGAGAATGTGTATGAACCATTGATCCTTAACTGTACATCGGTTTCTGTAGCCGATTGTGTGAGAGTTCCTATACCGTAATTATATGTAGTACTGGTAACCCTAGCAGTAGGTGAATGGCTTGATGCACTTTTAATCCCAACACCGCTTGTATTCTCAAACTCTGTAGTAAAAGAAGCGGGAAATATGTTTGTGCTACCAGTACCAGTTGTAAATGAAAGATTGTAATCATCTCCAACAGCAACAGTATCGGTATTAGTTGTGTCCTCAAAGAAGCCACTTGTATTGCCCGTTATACTAGCAGATAATGCGCCATTAGCTGCATTCAAACGGCTGCGTAAGGTTGCAGCATTATTACTGGTATTAGAAGAGATATATGCAGCTAGATTTTTGAAAGTACCTGCCTTTCTCTGTCTTTCCTTGAAATTGGTTTCTGTAGTAATATAACTAGCAAATAATGCATTTGGGTGATAATATGTAGTCTGAGATGCTGTAGTAATATTACTAGCATTGGTACCATTAGAACATATATTTAATGAAACAGTATTAGTCGAAGCATCAAATGCAAAACCTACAGAAGTATACGTAAATGTTCCTGTACCTGCACCAGGTATAAGGTTCATATTGATTTTATCACCCGCTGCTACAGTATCGGTATTAGTCGTGTCCTCAAAGAAGCCAGTAGCACTAGAACCTATCGATACTGTGTTATTTCCATTAGCAGCATTCTTTCTAAATACAAATGTTGAGGTGGCTGCGACGCCATTTGCAGTCAAATGTATCATTAGATTGCTACAAGAACCAGGACTGCGTATCATCCTTTGAACACTTGTTTCAGTTGGGTTAAAATCATTCATAGATACAGTAAAACATTCAGTAGTATTCGCAGTTGTAGTGTTAGCACCACCAGTAGCGTAACATAGAGTTTTAGCCATTTTACATGCCTACTACTATACCTACTACTTACCTACCTATCTATCTAGGCCAACACTCGCCAATAAATTATTACGTTATTGGTTCCTGAACTTGGAGCACTTGCAAATGTAACTGCTATTGTAGTTGAGCTTACAGTAAAAGTCCTTGCTATAGCATGAGAAGAACAATCGACAAATGCATATGTTGGTGTAGAACCTAGACCATGAGTAATATTAAAGACGGTAGTAGAACCATTTCCTGATGCTGTTGCTTTACCTGTTCTTTCTTGATCTAGTGATGCATATGCTACATCTGTACCACCTGAGTTTACTGCTAGTACTTGATTAGCCGTACCGCGTGCTAAAGGTACGAAT
>DASQJI010000565.1:0-3849 GCA_035631175.1 Parafilimonas sp. | reverse complement strand
TCTTTGGTAACCACACACGTTATCGAAGCGCCGTCATTGGTTTCTCATTTTAATTTGTACAGAAACATTGACATACTTGGGCAGGCAAAACAGGGCTATAGCAGCGGCCAGGCGCTCGACGCACTAAAAGAAGTTGCCGCTCAATCATTACCTGCAGGATATGGTTATGATTTTGCAGGCCTGAGCCGGGAGGAAGTTCGCGCCGGAAGCAGCACAGGTGTTATATTCTCGGTGTCGATTGTCTTCGTGTTTCTTTTTCTTGCCGCGTTGTACGAAAGTTGGAGTATTCCATTTTCCGTACTGTTTGCCGTTCCCGTTGGTGCGTTCGGCGCGATTCTTACATTAACGCTATTACCTAACATCAGCAACAATGTTTATGCACAAATTGGTCTGATCACATTGATCGGTCTGTCCGCGAAAAATGCCATTCTTATTGTTGAATATGCAAAGGAGCGCGTCGACAGAGGCGTTGACGTTGTGCATGCAACTTTGCAGGCTGTTTCACTGCGGTTGAGGCCGATCATCATGACGTCCCTTGCATTTATTTTCGGCGTATTACCGCTTGCATTTTCAACTGGAGCAGGAGCGGAAGCACGCAAAACGATCGGATGGACAGTGTTTGGCGGCATGGTGGCCGCCACATCATTAGCGATCTTTGTGGTGCCTGTGTTGTTTGTACTTATAACGAAGCTCGCATATGGAAAACAGTTAGCACGCTTGCAGGAAGAACATCAAAAAGAAGAACAGGTAGACCAGGCGTTAATTTCAAGAGGAAGATAAGCTAGGGTTTGCTTCGTGCTTTTAGGAAAGCGTAATTCTTATAACACAGCTCTATGTAATATCCTAGCTCGAGATCGTTCAAGGCAAGTACTTCCTCATAAGACGGACGGTAGATGCTCATGAAGTCTTCGAGTTCTTTACCGTCAAGCTGCGTAAGTTTCTTGACGAGGTATTTTGAATACCTGTGATCAATGTATTTATCCTGTTCATCCTGGATCAGCCTCTGTTGGAAGGAGAGCAGTTGGCGGTTTCGTTTAAAACGGAATGCGTTAATTATCTCGTCGAGATCAAAACCGACTGTCAGGCTGCCGGGCACATAAGTCGAACGTGAGGATTGGCTCAATTTTATACCTGGCTTATGAAAGTTAAAGATCTTGGCGTACTCCAGGCGATTTTGAATTGAATCATACCGGTAATCACTCGCGCGCACCTTTACTTCGGGCAGCCAGCGCGCATCAACATATAAAGCCACATCGAAATTTACGGGATGCGTAATTGTGTCCACCGGATACTTCATTGTTTGTTTGTTGAGGTAACTAAACCAAATCGAATCAGCCCTCGTAACCGAAATGGAATATTGGCCGAGTGAATCACTGATGCTGTGGTGACCGGAGCTTGTTTGAATCGTGACGGCATCAAGTGGCCGCTTACTAAAATAATCTGAAACAACACCACTGATTGTTTGGGCTTGAGTGGAAGAAAAGAACAGTGAAAAAAACGCAAGTAAAAGTGGTATCGACTTCAAAGAATTGTGTTGAAATGTAATATTACAAACTGGCTGGGAATAGCCATGTAAGCCAAACGTTAAATGACCTATCGGCCCATGTAAACCATCAATATCTGTACGTCGCTGGGGTTTACACCGGAGATCCTGCTTGCCTGCCCCAGTGTTCTTGGTTTTATCCTTTTAAATTTTTGAAGTGCTTCGGCGCTTAATGCCGCTATGCGATCGTAGTCGAACGTATCGGGAATCATTGTGTTTTCCATGCTCGACATTCGCCGCACCAGGTCCTGTTCTTTTTCTATGTAACGCTCATACTTTAGTTGGATCTCAGCTTGTTGAAGTACCTCCGCGTCATAAGAAGACAGTTCAGCGTGCAAGGAGGGAACGTTATTAATAAAGTCGGCTATCGTTATGTCGGGTCGCAACAAAAGCTTTACTGCTCTTTGTTTTTCATCAATTTTCGCTGAACCAATTTTATCGAGATACGTATTTATTTCCTCTGCATCGATCATAACCGTTCGTAACACCGACTTAATTCGGTTGACCGCCTCGGTTTTCGCCTTCACCTTCGCCATTCTTTCCTGGCTTGCCAATCCAAGACGATAGCTTTTTTCAGTCAAGCGTATATCCGCGTTGTCTTGCCGAAGCAGCGTTCGGTATTCGGCCCGGCTAGTGAACATGCGGTAAGGTTCTTCAGTGCCTTTGCTAATGAGGTCATCGATCAAAACACCAATGTAAGCCTCGTCTCTTCCTAAAACGAACGGTTCAAAATCGTTAACTTGTTGATGCGCGTTGATGCCAGCCATCAGCCCCTGGCAAGCCGCTTCTTCGTAGCCGGTAGTGCCATTTATTTGTCCCGCGAAAAATAGATTGGAAATAAGCTTTGTTTCGAGTGAATATTTCAACTGCGTTGGTGGAAAATAGTCGTATTCGATCGCATATCCGGGGCGAAACATCTTAGCAGATTCAAAACCCGCCATTTTACGAAGCGCTTCGTACTGGACTTCTTCAGGAAGGGAAGTTGAAAAACCGTTGACGTAGATCTCAACCGTATTGAAGCCCTCAGGCTCTACAAAAATCTGGTGTCGATCTCTGTCGGCAAATCGATTGATCTTGTCTTCAATGCTTGGACAGTAGCGCGGACCGACTCCATCTATCCGGCCGCAAAACATAGGGCTTCTGTCAAATCCCTGTTTAAGAGTCTCGTGCACTTCCTTGTTTGTGTAGGTAATAAAGCACGGGCGTTGGTTGGACGCAGAGATTTTTTCAACATCCAAATATGAGAAGCCCTCAATTTCAGTGTCCCCTTGTTGAACTTCCATTCGACTGTAATCCAGGCTCCTGCCGTCGATGCGCGGTGGCGTGCCAGTTTTCAAGCGATCGCTTTCAAAACCGAATTCAACTAGCTGTTCAGTGATGCCAGTAGAATTTTTTTCCGAGATCCGTCCTCCACCGAAACTTTTCTCTCCAATATGTATGACCCCATTAAGAAAGGTTCCGCTTGTTACGACGACCGATTTAGCTATTATCCGGTGGCCAAGTCCTGTTACAACTCCGTAAACTAAACTATCTCTAATAAGAAGGGATTTAACTGTGTCCTGGTAAAAGTCAACGTTGGGAGTTTGTTCCAACATCGTACGCCAGGTAGCTGCGAATAAGGCTCGATCATTTTGAGCCCGTGGACTCCACATGGCGGGCCCCTTGCTTTTGTTAAGCATCCTGAATTGCAGCAAGCTTTTGTCGGTGACAATACCGCTATAGCCACCCAGAGCATCAATTTCGCGAACTATCTGGCCTTTAGCAATGCCGCCCATAGCTGGGTTGCAGCTCATTTGCGCAATGGTTTGCATATTCATCGTGATCAATAGAACTCTGCTCCCCAGATTCGCCGCGGCGGCGGCCGCTTCGCAGCCCGCATGGCCCGCACCAATAACGATTACATCATATTCGGAAAACATTCGGCAAAATTACTTGTCAAAAAATTTCACGTGGAACTAATCTTGGGCACAGGCGAAATCTTCCACTAGAAAAATGCTTCCGTTTTTGAAATTTTTTGCGCCGATGCCAGTTTCGCGGTACTGTGCGTTCAACAACGTTTTTCTGTGCCCAAGCCCGGGGACATCTATGTCAAGGTAAAGAAGCGTAAGTAAAAACAATGGCTCGCCCTCTCCGAAGCTTAGATTCTCGGCGCCGCACTTTTGAAACTTTTCCTTCCGAAACCGATCCGAAAATGTATCGCCGTTCGTGGAATTATGAGAAGGCTTTGCATCGTGCGACGTAATATCGATGGCGTGATTCTTTGCGAGCCGTATTAGGCCGCCATTTAGCACAAGCATCGGCAACGA
>DASQJI010000564.1:0-11037 GCA_035631175.1 Parafilimonas sp. | reverse complement strand
GGAATTTTCCAATTGGCAATGTCCCCTTTTTCGCTTACTTCCATCGCGCCAAGTACCGTGAGATCGATCTTGCCTGCGCGGATCATCCCAAAACTTTCTGCGCTATCAAAGAAAGCGCTTCCTTTCACCGTTGTCACCGTTTCTTTTCCCGCATTGATGAGATCCGGATCGATTTCTTCGTCGGTCGGATAAGGACCTATTCCAAGAATTCCGTTCTCGCTTTGCAGGATCACGGTCATGCCATGCGGAATGAAATTGGCTACCAGGGTTGGTATGCCGATGCCGAGATTCACATACATGCCGTCTTGTAATTCCTGCGCGATTCGTTTTGCGATTCCGTATTTGTCTAAAGGCATGTCGATTTACAATTTCAGATTTACGATTTACAATTTGAAGATTGGGGATTGCAGATTTCAGATCGCGATTTTCTACCGCTCAATTCGTATTGTTCTTCTTTCTATGCGCTTCACATAATTGCTGCCCTGGAAAATGCGATGCACATATATTCCTGCCACGTGAATTTGATCAGGATCAAGTTCGCCGGGCTCGACCAGTTGCTCAACTTCAGCGATCGTTATGTCGCCGGCCTTTGCCATCGAAGTTGAAAAATTGCGCGTGGTTTTTCTAAACACCAAATTGCCGAGCGTATCACCTTTCCATGCCTTTACACATGCAAAGTCTGCCTTTAAAGCATATTCCATTAAATGTTTTTTCCCGTCAAACTCCCTGATGTCTTTGCCCTCCGCTACTTCCGTTCCATAGCCGGCTGGCGTGAAAAAAGCAGGTATGCCCATCCCTCTCATTTGAATCCGCGTAGCGAGTGTACCCTGGGGGATTAGATCAACTTCAAGTTCACCCGACAACAATCGCCTTTCAAACTCTGCATTCTCACCCACATAGCTGCTCGTCATCTTTTTTATCTGGCCGTTGTTAAGAAGCAAGCCAAGTCCGAAGTCATCGATACCTGCGTTATTCGAGATGCAGCTCAATCCCTTCACGCCTTTTCTCCTTAAGGCATCAATCAAATTTTCGGGTATGCCGCAAAGGCCGAAACCTCCGAACATTATAGTTGCATTCTCAGGAATGTCGAAGATGGCTTCGTCTGCATTAGAAAAAACTTTGTTCATCGAAAGCTCGTTAGACGCGCAAGATAATTTGAAAATGTGACGATGTGAAAATTGGAAAATGTGTTGCCGTATCAATTTATTACCTGGCACTTGTGTAAACTTCAATCATCTTGAATTTTAGTTTTTAAGTTTGACTTATGCTTTCGGTAAGAGAAATGACGTTGACAGATGTTGCCGCAATTGTCAATTACTGGCATGAGCGCGATCACGACTTTCTTATTAGCATGGGAGTAGATGTCGCGAAACTTCCAACCCGCGAAGATCTAACGCATCTCCTGGCAGAGCATTTGAACACGCCCCTCGAAAAAAGAAGATCGTACTGTCTTATCTGGCAAGTGAACGGTGAACCGATCGGCCATTGTAATACTAACCCGACAACGTTTGGTGAAGAAGCCTTCATGCATCTGCATATTTGGAACATGGACACAAGGCGACGCGGGCTCGGAACTGCGTTCGTAAAAATGAGCTTGCCCTATTTTTTCAGAAACCTTCAGCTAAAAAAATTATTTTGTCAGCCGTATGCATTGAACGATGCGCCGAACAAAACGCTGGCAAAAGCCGGATTTGACTTTGTTAAGGAATATGTCACAGTGCCTGGCTTTTTGAACTTCGAGCAACCGGTTAAACAATGGCAACTGACCCGTGAAAAATTCGAGCGACTAAATGCTTCATAACAGACGTCCTCATTTTTAACTTTAGAGAAACACAACTTACAACGGTTGTTTGCAACTTTACAGGCATGAAGTATGTTTTGCTGATCAGTGTTTTGGTAACCGAATTTCTCCAGGCGCAAACCTACGATCCGGAGAAAGTGAATAAAAAAGCTACTGATACTTATGCAAAAGCAATTGAGTTGCTGCAAAATGATGCGCGCCGTGAGGTGATCCCTGTTTTGAAACAAGCTATTCAATACGATGACCGGTTTGTAGATGCATATCTCTCGCTTGGAGGCGTATATGGTGAACTAAAAGATTATGCAAATAGCGTCGCAAACTATGAAAAGGCTTTGTCCATAGACAGCGCCTACTCCCGGTTCTATTTGTTACCCTATTCGATAAATCTTGCCGGCATGGGCAGGTTTGATGATGCATTGCATGCCGTAAACAATTTTCTTTCTATCCCGAACTTGAATGATAAAAGCCGGAAGAGTGCAACGTATCGGAAGAGTTGCTATGAATTTGCCGTGCAGTATGCGTCAACGCACAGTAACAGCAATTACGATTTTGCGCCGGCCAATCTCGGCGATAACATCAACTCCCCTGAATCAGAATATTATCCATCATTCACCATTGATGACAGCATACTCGTTTTCACACGGAGAGGCGAAGGAATTCGTGAGGACTTCGTTGAAAGCATTCTCACTCCAACTGGTTATTCTAAAGCCGAAGTAATCAAAGGCGATATAAATGTTGAACCGTCGAAAGGCGGAATTAATATTTCGCAGGATGGCGAATGGCTTTTGTTCGCGGGCAACTTTGCGGGCAAAGGTTTTGGTGATTTTGATCTGTACATTTCTTACGACACGCCGACCGGCTGGAGTGAACCTATTGATCTTGGAGGAAACATTAATACCGAATTTTGGGAAAGCTCTCCGTCGCTTAGTCCGGATAAAAACGCGCTTTATTTCAGCAGCAACAGGCCCGGAGGCTACGGCGGCAAAGATCTATACGTAAGCTATCGGCTGCCAAATGGTAAGTGGTCACCTGCAGAAAACATGGGATCTGAAGTGAATACTGCCGGTGATGAGATTGCTCCATTCATTCATGCGGATAATCGAACACTGTATTATACATCGAACGGCTTACCCGGATACGGCGGTACAGACATATATATGATGCGCCGTGTCGCTGAGAAAAAGTGGAGCAAGCCTGAAGACCTCGGTTATCCAATCAACACAATCGAAAACGAAGGCAGTTTATTTGTTGCCTCAGATGGCATGACCGCATACTATGCCAGCGATCGTTCAGACACAAAAGGCTTTTTAGACCTTTATAAATTTACACTAAGGCCTGAGGCACGGCCAGTGAAAACGTTATATGTAAAAGGTTATGTAAAAGACAGTGAGACAGAAAAAGGATTACCCTGTGCGGTAGAGTTGAGCGCCGATTCAAGCCAGGAACTGCTTTCACGGGTACAAACAGACGAAACGGGATTTTATTTTATTACATTGCCTGTCGGCAAGAATTATACGTTCACCGTAAACAGAAAAGGGTATCTTTTTTACAGCGATGTATTCCCGCTTGCAGATAAACCCGGCGATAGCGTATATGTAAAAGATATTTCGTTGCAACCGATAGAATTGAATGCTTCTGTAACGATGAAAAATATTCAGTTCCCGGTCAATTCATTTGAGCTTGAACCTGTCAGCGTGATCGAATTGAATAAATTAATTCAGTTAATGAATGATAATCCATCCATCCATATACAAATAAAAGGGCACACAGATAATACAGGAACGGAAGCTGATAATTTAAAATTATCTGATAACAGGGCGAAGGCTGTAGTGGATTTTTTGGTAAGCAAAGGTGTGGATGCAAAACGTTTAAGCTGGAAAGGATTTGGGGAAACTCAACCACTTACATCCAATTCCACAGAAGAAGGAAAAGCGATCAACCGCAGGACGGAATTTGTGATAACAGGATTGTAAATAAACTTTCCCAATTTGCGGCAGGATTTTGAAATATTTCGCCGGAATGCAGCATTTTGGCATGAAAAGTAAAACGGAATTATTCTTGCCATACTATAATTAAAACGGATATTATGGAACGCGAATTATTAATCACAGTAAGGAAGAATAAGTACGATGGGGAAAAAATCAATCGTGAAATTGAATGTATTAAAAATTTATTCCCATACCTGGAGTCGTTTGAAACTTTTAGCACCAGCAATCAGATCTTCGACCTTGAAAAACACAAAGTGATCGATACAAAGAACCGGCTGAGACACATATTCGACGAAGGTGTTCAAAAAAATAACAGCTTCATCGTAAGCCTCAACTAAAACTCTTTACAGGCTGGCGATTTTTTTTCGACGAAAGATACCTGTTCCGTATTATCTGCTGAACAGGAACATCCTCGATCTTACTTTCAAGCCAGCCTATTATATCCAGGTACATAAAAGATCGGGTTGCCACGGGGTTTCCCTGCAATTTCTCCAGCTTCTCCTTAAGCGGTTTGAAAGCTGCGAATATCTCGCTTGGAGATAACGAGAACGACCTTCTTAAGAACAGGAAGATTTCCTCTTCGACGACATTGAGATTTTTCATCTTCGCCATAAAGCGGTAAACGGATTTGATCAGGTATTCAACGAGTTGGTAATTTCCGAGCTCATAATGCGCGATCAGGTGAAGAAGTCGCGCATAACAATGCAGATCCGTGCGCAGATCCGGCTTGCGGTTGATAATAAGATTTAAATATTCCACCGCTTTTTCGTTATCTCCACTTCCAAAATATAAACACGCGATCTTGTAGTAAAAAATTAGAACCCTGTGTGTATCGATGTGGAGTTTGTAATCTTCGATTTTTTCTTCAATGACCGGCACCAATGACAAACCCTTTGTAAAAGTGCCTTCCATAAAATGACGATTTAGTCTCGCGATCTGCAGGTAAATGAATGTTTGGATCCGGGTGTTATCGTCTTTGTGCCCGGCTTCCGACGCAGCAAAGTCTTCGAACAATTGAACCGACTCTTCAAATCTTCTGTAATTAAGTAGCACAAAATGCGCGGAAAGCAGGTTATGAATTCCCTTTACATACTGCAATGACTCAACATGTTTCATCTGCAAGTTCTCTTCGAAGAGATCTACCCATTTTTGAGAGTATCGGTAATAGCCCAGCAGATCTTGACGGATGAACGTGTACCAACAGTACGCCTGGTAATAGTACAGCCTTTCGTAAAAATCCATCGCGCTCACCTGGCAAGCAGGTAGATGCGCGTAAAAGAATTCATGGACCGCCTTTTCATCTTTTTCATCCCTGGCATGCCCGTGCTGAATATACCAACTATACAACTGCAAAGCAAAACCGGAAAGGCGGCCAAGCAAGGACACGCGCCTGTTCACTTCATTGGATTCTTTTGCCAGTTGCTCAGCTCTCCCTTCCATGCTTCTCGTGATATGCATAGCTTCGATCTTTTGCTCAAATATCAACGCTTGTAGCCTGTAAGTAGATTGGTTAAAATTTTTTGCGATGCCTTTAACCTTATCCAAAAGTTTTAACGCCTGCAGGTAAAGGCCTTTGTTATAAAGTAAACGTGCATAAAGCAACTGCTCGCTGAGCTGGCTTTCAACATCACTTGACGAGTAACTAAGGCTTGAAAGGATCTGCTTATACAGGTATGCTTTCATGTTTGAAAGCTGCGGCTTTTGTATTGACCGACTTTTTCGGAACAGTTTCTCTTCATCGTACTCCGGCATGCCATCGAGCGCATCAAACAATGCAATGATCTTGAGATCGTCGCTGCCTGACACTCGTTTTACATGCAGCTTAAATAATCGCTTTTCCGATTTATCTAATGATTTTATCAGTTGAAATAACTCGTCTGTACTCCTGTTGGGCATCGTAAATAAAATTTGCTCAAACGCTTTGCTGTAAAGGCTTTTAACAAATTTACAACTTGTTTATAAGCGTAGAACGATCTTCAATTTGATTTTACCGCGCAGCTACGGCTTTGTAATTTTATCCACCTGCGCAGACTGTTTACACGCACTGGCTGGAATCAAATTTAAACAGTCGGCGCTTTTTTATCTAATCGAAAAGCCATGCATACAAAAAAGATTAACATTTTTGACACGACGCTCAGAGATGGGGAACAGGTTCCGGGTTGCAAATTGAACACGAAAGAAAAGATTGAACTGGCACTCGCGCTGGAAGAACTTGGCGTCGACATTATTGAAGCAGGATTTCCCATCTCGAGTCCGGGCGACTTTGCGTCGGTTGAGGAGATTGCAAAGGTGATCAAAAATGCTACTGTCTGCGGCTTAAGCCGTGCGGTCGAAAAGGATATTGAGGCGGCCGGAGAAGCGCTAAAATATGCAAATCATGCGCGGATACATACCGGTATCGGAACTTCTGACCTGCATATCAAAGCAAAATTCAAGTCAACGCGTGAAGAGATCCTCGAACGAGCTATACAGTGCGTTAAGTGGGCAAAATCATATGTGGACGATGTTGAGTTTTACGCTGAAGATGCGGGCCGCACGAACAATGATTATCTCGCGCGTGTAGTTGAAGCCGTCATCAATGCGGGCGCAACTGTGGTCAATATTCCGGATACAACGGGCTATTGCCTGCCGCACCAATACGGTGAAAAGATTGCTTTTCTCATAAACAATGTACCGAATATCGACAAGGCAACTATCTCCTGCCATTGTCATAATGATCTTGGGCTCGCAACTGCAAATTCGATCGCAGGAGTGATCGCCGGCGCAGGACAAATCGAATGCACGATCAATGGCCTTGGCGAACGGGCTGGGAATACTTCGCTTGAAGAAGTGGTGATGGTGATGAAGCAGCACAGCTACCTTGGTTTCTACACAAACATCAGGACGGAACAACTTAATCCATTGAGCAGGCTTGTGAGTGATATCATGCGTATGCCGGTTCAGCCAAATAAGGCGATCGTTGGCAGCAATGCATTTGCGCATTCAAGCGGTATTCACCAGGATGGATTCTTAAAAGATAACTCCACTTATGAAATCATACGACCGGAGGAAGTGGGAGCAGAGGGTTCTAAGATAGTGCTCACCGCCCGCAGTGGTCGTTCCGCTCTTGCATACCGGTTTCAAAAACTCGGTTATCAATACAATCGAAACGATATAGATTTTCTATATGCTGAGTTTTTAAAACTCGCTGATTGCAAAAAAGAAATTACCGACGAAGATCTGCACGTGATTGCAACAAGTTTTCATCCGGAAATATCTTATAATTTTTCCTAGAGCAGTTAGAACAGTTGCAAGTCAATTTCAGTTGATAGATTAAATGAACAAACAAAATATACATAACGAAACTCAACCCTCCCCTTTGGGCCATGCGGGTATGAGTTTAACGCTCTTCGATAAAATTTGGAATAAACATGTAGTCAAGCAGATCGAAGGCGGCCCATCTATAATATACATCGATAAGCATTTCATTCATGAAGTAACCAGCCCGCAGGCATTCAAAGGGCTTGAAAAAAGAGGGCTCAAAGTTTTTCGTCCACAGCAGGTTGTTGCAACCGCGGATCACAATGTGCCGACTATTGATCAACACTTGCCCATACTGGAAGAGCTTTCGCGAAAACAAGTTCAAACATTGAAAGAGAACTGCGAAAAGTTTGGTATAGAGTTATATGGCCTCGGTCACCCTTTCCAGGGCATTGTGCATGTTATCGGACCTGAGCTTGGGATCACGCAGCCTGGGATGACGATTGTTTGCGGCGACAGCCACACATCCACCCATGGGGCGTTTGGAACGATCGCGTTTGGCATAGGAACGAGTGAAGTGGAAATGGTTTTGGCAACCCAATGCCTGATGCAGACGAAACCAAAGCTCATGCGCATTAATATCGACGGCGAACTAAATAAAGGTGTTGTATCGAAAGACATCATTCTTTATATCATCTCGCTGATCTCAGCAAGTGGTGCAACGGGTTATGCGGTTGAGTATGCGGGTTCAGCGATTCGTAATTTATCGATGGAAGCGCGCATGACCATTTGCAATATGAGCATTGAAATGGGCGCGCGCTGCGGAATGATCGCTCCGGATGAAACGACATTCGAGTATCTTAAAGGAAGAAAATTTGCTCCGCACGGTGAAGAATGGGATAACGCAGTTAGTTACTGGAAAACGTTACACAGTGACACGAATGCAACATTTGATAAAGAACTTTTTATTAAAGCCGGAGATATTGAGCCAATGATCACGTATGGCACAAATCCCGGGATGGGTGTTGGGATTTCTGGTCATGTGCCCTCACTGGCTGAGGTTGATGAAAAAGAAAAACCATCTTTTCAAAAATCACTGCATTACATGGGCCTTGAACCGGGTGCAAAAATGAAGGGAAGAAAGGTAGATTATGTTTTTATCGGCAGTTGCACAAATAGTCGTATCGAAGATTTGCGCATGGTCGCATCATTCGTAAGAGGAAAGCAGAAGGCGAACAATGTTGAAGTTTGGGTTGTGCCCGGCAGTAAACAAGTGGAAAAACAGGCCATTGAAGAAGGCATCAACAAAATATTTGAGGAAGCTGGTTTTACGTTGCGACAACCCGGGTGCTCAGCATGTTTGGGGATGAATGAGGATAAAATCCCGGCAGGAAAATATTGCATCTCCACCTCCAACCGAAATTTTGAAGGAAGACAGGGTCCGAATGCAAGAACATTTTTAGCAAGCCCGTTAACCGCAGCGGCGGCAGCAATTACCGGCGAAGTTTCTGATATAAGAGAATTTATGTCGTGATGAACTGGAACGCCACACTATATGATCAAAAACACAGTTTCGTTGCAAAGTACGGCGAAGATTTGCTTGGCTGGTTGGATGCACAGGAGGGAGAAAATGTATTGGACATAGGTTGTGGGACAGGAACGTTAACGGCGAAGATCAGTGAAGCCGGTGCAAACGTGGTTGGAATAGATGCTTCACCTGAAATGATCACAAAAGCAAAATCAGCATTTCCTCACATTCAGTTTTTTTTAAAGGACGCGACTGATTTTTCTTTCAGAGAACATTTTGATGCTGCGTTTTCAAATGCCACATTTCATTGGATCAAAGAGCAACGCAAGGCGATACAATGCATTTATAATAACTTAAGAGCAGGTGGAAGGTTTGTTTATGAAATGGGTGCAAAACACAACATTGAAAACATCCACAACGCGCTAAAAAAAGTCTTGGCGGATGAAGGATTCGAAGAGAATACACGAATGGAACTAAACTATTTTTCTTCACCCGCTGACCAAGCTGTGCTTTTAGAAGACGCCGGTTTCATCATTGCAAAAATTATCCGGTTTGAACGACCCACCGAATTGAGCGGCGAAGATGGAATGAAGAGCTGGATCATACAATTCTGCCATCCGTTCTTTAATAACATCCCTCATAAAAAGGCTGCGGATATTATTGATCAATCTGTTTCCATTTTGAAAGGAACAAATTATGAGAACGGCAAATGGTATGCGGACTATATACGGTTAAGAATAAAAGCGATCAAAAAATGAGCAAAGGAATAAACATCATACAATCATCGGTTGTTCCATTAAATATTGAGAACATCGATACCGATCAAATAATTCCGGCTCGCTTTCTAAAAGCAACAAGCCGCGAAGGATTCGGAAAAAATTTATTTCGCGACTGGCGCTATGAAAATAATGATGAATCAAAACCAAAAAACGATTTTCCATTGAACGACAACCATTACTCAGGAAAAATTTTGGTTGCCGCAAAAAATTTCGGCTGTGGCTCTTCAAGAGAACATGCGGCCTGGGCAATTAAGGACTTTGGTTTTGATGTTGTAGTAAGCAGTTTCTTCGCGGACATCTTTAAGAACAATGCCCTGAATAATTTTCTGTTGCCGGTGCAGGTAAGCGACGAATTTCTGCAAAAAATTTTTGCGGCTGTAGAACAGGATGCTGCAACGGAGATCGAAGTGAACCTGGAGGATCAGTATATAAGGATCCCCTCAACAAATGAGCAGGAGCCATTTGATATAAGTCCTTACAAGAAAACCTGTTTATTAAATGGCTACGACGACATTGATTATTTATTAAGTATGAAAACTGAAATCGAGGAATATGAGCTGGAGCGCAAATAAATATTTCGCTGCAAACATTGGTGCCGGCCACGTGGGCAAACATTATAACATTGCGGTTATTGAAGGGGATGGGATCGGCCCTGAAGTAACGAGACAAGCCGTAAAAGTTTTGAATGCTATCGGTGCGCAATTCCATCACGAATTTTCATACAAGTATTGCCTGATGGGCGCGATCGCTATTGATCAAACCGGTGATCCGCTGCCGGATAAAACTATTGAAACCTGTTTACGTAGCGACGCCATACTATTTGGTGCAATTGGGCATCCGAAATACGACAACGATCCCACCGCAAAGGTTCGGCCCGAGCAAGGTTTACTAAAGCTGAGAAAGTCTTTACAGTTGTTTGCAAACATTCGTCCTGTAATGGCGTACCCGGCCCTTCAGCATCTATCTCCTTTGAAAGCACAGCAATTGCAAAATGTTGACATGGTAATCTTCCGGGAACTTACCGGTGGAATTTATTTCGGCAAGAAAGAATTGACCGACGACGGCTCGAAGGCGAGGGATGAATGCGTTTATTCGAAAGACGAGATTACAAGGATCGCTCATCTTGCCTTTCAACAAGCGCAGAAAAGAAAAAACAAAGTAACGCTGGTCGATAAAGCAAATGTTTTGGAAACGTCAAGGCTGTGGAGGAAAGTTGTGCAGGAACTCGGGAAGGAGTATAGAGATGTGCAGCTTGATTTTTTATTCGTCGACAACGCTGCCATGCAGATCATTCTCAATCCTGCGCAGTTTGACGTGATACTGACCGAAAATATGTTTGGCGATATTATCAGCGACGAGGCAAGCGTGATCAGCGGCTCTTTGGGCTTGCTGCCCTCCGCTTCTATCGGCGGACATTCTGCATTGTTCGAACCAATACATGGTTCTTATCCACAGGCCGCAGGAAAAGATATTGCGAATCCTCTTGGCTCTATTTTATCAGCCGCCATGATGCTGGATCATTTCCAGTTGCAGAAGGAAGCGAACATCGTTCGCGAAGCAGTAAATTGGACATTGACAAATGGCTTTGTTACAAAGGATATCGAGCCGGTCAATTTTTATTTCACATCAACGGTCGGCGACCTGATCAGTGATTACATCAGATCAACAGATCATGAAAGAGTGAACCTTGAAAATATACAG
>DASQJI010000563.1:0-4704 GCA_035631175.1 Parafilimonas sp. | reverse complement strand
GCTTGTTTTTCCTTGATGATAACAATCGGCGGCAAACGTTGCGACATTTTCTTTGATATCACTGTTCCCGGCAACGATGGATCGAAAAAGCATTTCACGTGCAGCGGAATTCCCTTGTTCTCCAGCGGCTTGATCGTTTTAGGATGAATGACCTGGGCACCATAATATGCCATCTCGATAACCTCGTCAAAACTCAACTCCGGTATAAACTGTGCGTCCTGAAAGTGTTTAGGATCTGCGCTCATTACACCTTCCACATCTTTCCATATAGTTTGGCTTTCCGCATTCAACAAGTTTGCAAACACCGCTGCCGTATAATCGCTTCCCTCTCGCCCTAGTGTAGTACTTTCATTTTCGTCTGTAGCTCCGATGAAACCCTGAGTCAAAATAATGTCTGACGTCGGATGTGCGATACCTCGTGCGCCAATCACGGATCTTAATTTCTGCTCCGTGATCTGCCAGTCAATATTCGCATCCCGAAAATTATCATCCGTACGAATGATGTCCCTAACGTCGAGCCAGGTGTTTTGCATTCCCTCTTCACTGAGGTAATGACTGATGATGCCTGTGCTCAACAATTCTCCGACACAAACGACCTGGTCATAATAATAATCAAATTCGCGGGCAGGTTTATCATGCAATAACCATTCGACTTCCGTGAAAAAATTATTGAGCTGCTCAACACAGGAATTGTAATGTGTGACCAACAGGTACTTCGCCGTCGTGAGATGTTGCTGTTTGATGATGTCAAATAATTTGAGCGCTTCGTCGTTATTGCCTGCATAGAAATTTTCGACCACCTTTTCGAGCGCATTCGTCGTCTTTCCCATTGCAGAAATGATAACGACGAGTTGGTGCCCTTTATAGAGGGAAAGAATTTCTTTTACCTTCTTTATTCGTTCCACGCTGTTCACACTCGCGCCGCCAAACTTAAAAACCTTCATATATCTTTTTTTAAAAATCGCACAAAGATAATCGGAGCTTAACAGTTAGTGCTCATTCAATGTCATTGCTTGCAATGCAAGCATTCAGCAATCACCGTCAGTGATGCACCCACAACTCACGACACTATTCACCCATTCACCATTACATTTGCATTTCTTCAAACGATTTGCACATGGCTGTTAACCGTCGCGTCCTGACCTTAGATGAATTTACGATCCAGGCTATCCGCCATTTACCAAAAGCTACCGGCGAACTGAGTGCCTTGCTGCGCGACATTGGCCTTGCGGCAAAGCGAATTCATGTTGAGGTAAACAAGATAGGCCTTGTCGATATGCTTGGAGACGCAGGCACAGTGAACATTCAAGGCGAAGACGTAAAGAAAATGGACGTGTTCGCCAACAACCAGATGATCGGCGTTTTAAAACATGGCATCAGTTGCGCAGGTATTGGAAGTGAGGAAATGGATGACGTAGTTGTGTTCGATGATGAAATGAGTAATCAAAGCAAATACGTAGTAATGTTCGACCCGCTTGATGGCAGCGCCAACATCGATACAAATATTTCAATTGGAACGATATTCGGTGTTTATCGGAGGAAGAGCAAACCAGGTCAACCGTGCAACCTCGGCGATTTTTTACAACCGGGAATCGCACAAATTGCCGCAGGATATATTGTTTACGGATCATCGACCATGCTCGTGTATGCAACCCGACGCGGCGCAAACGGCTTTACGCTTGACCCTGCGATCGGTGAGTTTTGTCTGAGCCACCCGGACATACAGTGTCCGGCCAGCGGAAAAATCTATTCAGTCAATCACGGAAACTTTTTCAAATATGAAAAACCGGTGCAGGATTACATTACTTGTTGTCAGAAAAAAACTGCTGACACGGGCGGGCCATACACAAACCGGTATATTGGAAGCATGGTTGCCGACGTGCATCGCACATTGATCAAAGGTGGCATCTTTATGTATCCTGGCACTACAGGCAAACCAGCCGGCAAGTTGCGGCTCATGTATGAGTGCAATCCTTTTGCATTTATCGTTGAAGTTGCGGGAGGAAAAGCGACGAATGGCGTCCAACGAATTCTCGACATTCAACCGGAACATTTACATCAGCGCACCCCAATCTTCATCGGCAGTGAAAATATGGTGCAGGAATGTTTGTCGTATTTGAAAACGGAGGAAAGAGAGTGAAGCAATTTACGATTTACGATTTACAATTTACGATTTAGCAGTGGAATCTATACGTACGCTTGGGACGCTGAAGGCGAACTAGCCGATGGAACAGATCCATCCGCGTTTCACGATTTGCGATTTGAGATTTAGCATTTGGGATTTCGGAGTGGAGTTTGCAGATCGAACATTCGGGATTGATATTCGCCATTCACAATTCACAATTCACAAATGGCTATTGACCGTTTTACGATTCGCGTATATGGAGTTTTGCTTGACGAGACGCAACGAGTTTTGTTGAGTGACGAATTTATTCGCGGAGATTATTTTACTAAATTTCCCGGCGGGGGCATGGAATTCGGCGAAGGCACAAGAGACTGTTTGAAAAGAGAATTTAAAGAAGAAACCGGCTTGGATGTTGTAGTCGGCGAGCATATCTACACTACAGATTATTATCAGCAGTCGGCATTTAATCCAAACGACCAGATCATGTCAATTTATTATTTCGTTCACGCTGAAAACACAAGTGACCTCGCAGTCAAAACCAAAGTCTTCGATTTTGAATTACATCAAATCTCTGATCCGAAGGGTCAAAGCGAAGTGCTTCGATGGGTAGAATGGAATGATCTTAATGAAGATTCTGTGTCTTTGCCCATTGATAAAATTGTCGTGCGCATGTTGAAAAGCAAATGAGCCCATTACACTTTCGTGAATAACTTTTAAACCAATTAACTAATTAACTTTAATCCATGGCACAATTGGTCACAGGCATCC
This sequence comes from Parafilimonas sp., assembly GCA_035631175.1. Classification (GTDB taxonomy): domain Bacteria; phylum Bacteroidota; class Bacteroidia; order Chitinophagales; family Chitinophagaceae; genus Parafilimonas. Next base: position 1,811 of record DASQJI010000563.1, on the reverse strand, counting down.
ACCACGTTACCGCGCTCGCGGGTGATGCACAAAAAAATATCGACTTTTACGCAGGCATTCTGGGCTTGCGTCTTATCAAGAAAACGGTGAACTTCGACGCGCCGGAAGTGTATCATTTTTATTACGGGGATGAAGTAGGTACACCGGGTAGCATTCTGACTTTTTTTCCATATGGCGATATCATGAGCGGCCGCCACGGAAAAGGTATGCTGAATACAACGTCCTTCTCAGTTCCGGCTTCATCTTTGGCTTATTGGGAACAACGTTTAAAGAAGTTTGACATAAAATTTAAAGAAGCACAGGAAAGATTCGATAGCGAAGCAGTGATCTATTTTGAAGACCACGACGGGCTTGGCCTCGAGTTAGTGTTTAATGATAAAGATAGCCGCGCTCCGTTTTCTTACGGAAATATTCCGCTGGAAAGTTCTATTCGCGGATTTTACAACGTGGAGATTTGGGAAGAAGGGTATGAACGTACAGCCGCACTACTAACAGAACAGATGGACCACAAACTCATCGCAGAAAAAAGCAATCGTTTTCGTTTTGCAGCAAACGATTCTCCCGGTAATTATGTAGATATTGTCTGCATGCCTGATGCTTTGAAAGGCCTGGGCGGAAATGGCACCGTACATCATATCGCATTCGCCACACCGGATGGAAAATCACAGGAAGAAGTACGCGCAAAGATCGTTGAGAGAATGTTGAATCCTACACCAGTGATGGACCGGCAATATTTCACTTCGATATATTTTCGCGAACCTGGTGGAGTGCTTTTTGAAGTTGCCACGGCGGGCCCCGGCTTTGCAATTGATGAAGAGAAGGCCCACTTAGGCGAAGGCCTGAAAATTCCACCGTGGTATGAAAAACATCGTTCCACGATTGAACAAGCTGTAACGCCGGTTACGTTTAACCTTGAGAGATTTAAATAAGATGCATCGAAAACAAATTTTTACCGGCGGAAAAGATATCTCTGAAGCGAAAAAGGTGCTGGTGATGTTACATGGCCGGGGTGCATTCGCCGAAGACATCCTTTCATTAGCTGGCTATTTCCGCCTTAATGATTATGCGTTGATCGCACCGCAGGCGACGAATAACACATGGTACCCACTTTCATTTCTTGCACCGCCGCAGCAAAACGAACCGTGGCTGTCATCCGCCCTAGATCTCTTGAGTGAAGTAGTTTCAGATATTAATGAGAAGGGCATTGTGTCGGAGCATATTTATTTCCTGGGGTTTTCTCAGGGAGCGTGCCTCACGTTGGAATTTGTAACCCGTAACGCAAGGAAATGGGGAGGCGTCGTCGCTTTTACGGGCGGACTGATCGGCGATAACATCTATACGCAAAACTACCGCGGTGACTTTGCCGGCACCAGTGTCTTCATCGGTACCAGCGACCCTGACCCGCATGTGCCAGTAGAGCGGGTTCATGCCACAACCCAGATACTGAAACAGATGGGTGCAGACGTAACGGAGAAAGTTTATCCAGACATGGGCCATACCATCAGCCAGGATGAAATAAGGATTGCCAACGAACTAATTTTTACCCAGCAAAGCAACCTGAATAAAAAAATTCAGGTTTGATCAAAATATCAGCAATTTTTTCTTAAACTTTGATCTTAATTGCTTTTTGAAAGGTTAGTTAAATTCTGTCTTAGCCGGACAGGCATCTATAATTCAAAAATTTTACCTGATGAAAAAAATAATTCTACACAGTTTCGTTTGCGCCGGCTTGATCATATTTGCCGGCAGTTGCTCGAAAGATGTAAAAACACCAGTCAAGACGACAAACGCAACGAGCACCAACAAAACGA
>DASQJI010000562.1:0-3164 GCA_035631175.1 Parafilimonas sp. | reverse complement strand
CTATAAGGGACTGCCTGTTTTGCTCGATAAAATGCCGCCGCAAATCGCACCCTATCAATTGCGATTGGATTGGCAAATGTGGTTTGCCTCAATGTACACGCCGGCTGAGTATCCATGGACGCTAAACCTCGAATGGAAGCTCCTCCATAACGATCCCAAAACATTGAGTTTATTTGCTGGTAACCCGTTCCCAGCAACACCGCCTCGCTATATTCGCGCAGTGCTATATCACTACTCATTTGCAAAGCCGGGTAACACACACGGCTTGTGGTGGACCCGTGAAAAAGTGAGCAACTGGCTTCCGGCACTGTCGGTCGATGATCCGCGCCTCATTGCTTTTTTGAAAAGTTATGGATGGCTTTAGGAACGCTAAAGTGAATTGATCAATGCAGATATATTATTCGATCGAACTTTAACATGGGATGCCATTACGACGTGGTAAGGTTGTGTGATGGCACGCAAGTTGGTGCATTATCCAATATAAAATCTTCACTTATGCCCGACAAACAAACGATCGACAAAGCAAAGAAAGATGCCGCCGAAGGCAAGTCTCCCAGCACACAGGCCGGCGAATTTGTGCACGACGAAATTGAAAAGATAAGACGGGGAGAGCATGGTGCAAGAAACACCAAACAGGCGATCGCGATAGGATTGTCTGAAGCAAGACGCGCAGGCGTAAAACTGCCGCCGCCAAAAAGCGGAGGGGCTGAATTAAAAAAGAAAGCCAAACAGGATGAAGAACGAGCAGGAAAGCCCGTGTCTCAGACAAGATCCAGAGCGAGAAGAAACGCGCTGAAAAAAGAACCGACGGGCACCGTTTCGTCCCAGGCCCTTTCAAAGCAAGGTAGGTCAGCGGCGAAACAGCGTAGCGCATCAGACAGATCAAAAGCAGCAAAGAAAGCAGCACGAACAAAAGGACCTAAAGAGCGTTCGCACGCGGCCAGGAAAGCGGCAAGAACACGGGCAAAAAAGAAATAGAAAGGCGTGGCTGATCATATCAATTTCTTCTTATCATGTATGCGCTGACGCATCGTTTCGAAAAAAAGCTGGCGATCTTTTTCTCCGATCTCGCTCACGAGCTTTGATTTTTTTATAAGTGTGTCGAAAGTGTCTGAGATGTACGCAACGAATTTCGGGTCAGTTGTTTCCATAAAATTAATAACGCTATGTGCTACGATGGCCGCTTTCTGGCCGTCGACATGAATAAGCACTGTATTGTCGCCCAGCACGAATTCATTTACAAAAAACTTATACCTGGCGTTGCTTTTTTTCTGTGGTTGCTTAAACGGAAACTTACAGCCTGCTTCGACCTGCTGTTCTATATGATCGACGAGCTTTTCAAGACACTCATAGATCGTACGAATATCATCATCTGAACGGAAGACCTTGCATTCCCGGTAATAATCTATTTGCATGATGGTGGTGTTGATGCAATCGACGTTCCAAATTTCTGTTGACGGGATCTGCAAATAAAGATCTGCAATGCTTTTCCCTGTCTTATTAAATATCTCCACAAAATCGTTGATCAGGAATTGCCCTTTGTTATAAACAGGATGATTCAGATTATACCTGCACCAGAAATAGCATTTGAATGCTGCGAGCTCAGGAAACATGAAATGATGAAAAATGGGAATGTCTTTGTTGAAATAAGAGATCTCTTTCTGACTACCACTATTGATCTGCACCAACTTTTGCACGATCCCTTTGAGATAGCTATCAAAGTCGAACTTGCTTTCGTTTACAAAATTTCCTGAAAACATAATCGCATCCGGCCGAAGTCCCAAAAACTGATCGAGCGATACCGAATAATGTTTTGCCAGCAATTGTATTTCATCAAACCGCAGCGTATTCTCACCGCGAATTCTTCTGTAGGCGCTATCAATACTGATGTTTAGTAAGTCGGATACTTCATCAACGAGCGATATGTGCGAAGGCAGTTTGTCTTTAAGATGTTTGAAAAAAGCAGTTTGTTCCCTTGTTGGTTGCATAGCCGGCATTTGGTTCAAACAAAAATATCATTATCCTTAGATAGAAACAATACCGATTCCCCCAAACTGCCGCTTCGTTTGCAAAAAGTGCAAAACGGTAAATATTTCCATACCACCGGTTACCAAAAATGCAAAACTGCATTTCCGTTTTCGTTCACTTCAATTAGGAACAGGCTTGCACTCGTTAGAGCTTTACGTTAGAAAATTAACTGAACCGCCGGCGACCAGCACTTACAGAAACATTTTCTTAACCGACCAAATCTTCAAGTGATGAAAACAGTTTGTTACATCGTCTTACTCGTTGTGAGCGTTTGCGAGGCAACCGCTCAACCGTTCAAAGCGCAATACATTTCTCTTGCGATCTCAAATAATGCTCCGGCAAAACCTTTTCAGAAATTCGGCGGATTTTTCACGCAGAATTTCCATCCTGGAATCGAAGCCGCTTATCGGTTCGACTGGAGGGTTGGAAAGAAGCATGCGTGGTTCCAGGACATACAGGCCAGCTATTTCTATCATCGTTTCGTGCAACATGGCATCAGCGTTTATACAGACGGCGGATATAGATACAAACTTACCCGGCACCTGGCGGCAGACGGTTCTCTCGGCATCGGTGGAGTATTAAGCATTCCTGCAACAGCCAACCTTAGTTTAAATGACAAAGGTGAATACGAATACAAGAAGAATGCGGCGCGTTTACAAGCCATCATCCCACTATCAATAAACGTGAGTTATATCGTCGATCCATCAGCAAAAAGACGAGTAGAACTTTTCTGGAAATACCAGCAACGCGTGCAGTTCGGGTTCATTAAAGAATACGTGCCCGTCTTGCCTTACAGCAGTTTATCACTCGGCGTCGCCTTGCAGCTTTAAGGCAAACTTTTTCAAACGAAAAAAGTCATCTTAAAATTTACGAACATGAAACGAATATGCCTTGTCGCCATGATGTCATTCATTCTTTTCTCGTGCAAGAGAGAATGGATCACGCCGACGATCTCAATCATGCCTGCTATTCCATGGGAAGACAGCAGCGCTAACCATCCTTTGAACGCACAACTGACCGCGCTTATAAATAAATACACTGCGAAAGGTTTACCGGGTATAGCCTTGCTGGTGACCGATAAAAATGGAACCTGGGTGGGTAGCGCGGGCAAAGCAGATATTGAGCACAATAAGCTG
>DASQJI010000561.1:0-3002 GCA_035631175.1 Parafilimonas sp. | reverse complement strand
TTTTTCAGAAAGTAGTTCTACCGGCTGCAGATCATCCGGTCGCTGGCCCTTCAGGTTCAGTTGCTTTATTTCTTTAACCCGCCGAATAGTAAGGGGGTAATGTTTTGCGCCGCCTTCTAAAATGTACCACATCAGGTTTTTGAAAATATCTTTTTTTATCAAGCTAGCTGTGCCTTTAGTGGTTTCCAATATATCGGCGTTGTCAGGAAAATATTGAAGCGCATCCAGGTAAGTATCCAGTTCGTAGTTCAGGCAGCATTTTAATCTTCCGCATTGCCCGCTCAATTTTGTTTGGTTGATTGAAAGATTTTGATAACGCGCGGCGGTAGTAGTCACGCTTTTGAAATCGGTGAGCCAGGTGGCGCAACAAAGTTCGCGGCCGCAACTGCCGATGCCTCCTACTTTCGCAGCTCCCTGCCTGATGCCGACCTGCCGCATTTCAACCTTCAGCCTAAATTCTGCCGCGAATTGTTTTATTAATTCCCGGAAGTCGACACGGTCGTCAGCAGTATAAAAAAAAGTTGCCTTCTTGCCGTCTGCCTGTATCTCCACTTCAATAAGCTTCATGTCGAGATTCAGCTTTCTTGCGATCACCCGGCTGGTGATCAACGCCTCTCTCTCCCGTGCTTTATTTTTTTCTAAAAAATCCAGGTCTTTATCAGTACTGCGGCGCAGGATCTTTTTCATATCCGGATCAAACTCGGATATGTTCTTTTTCTTCAACTGCAGCCTGACCAATTCTCCTGTCAGGCTTACTTCGCCAACATCGAAACCCGTGGAAGCTTCGACGGTGACCATGTCGCCCTTGTCATAATATTGGAGAGACGGGTTATGGTAATAATCTTTCCTGCTACCCTGGTTGAAGCTGATTTCAACAACTTTACATGCGCTGTCAACGTCGCTCATCGGCAGATTCCAAAGCCAGTCGTGCACGTTCATGCGATTACAACTGCCGGTGTTACATCCGCCATTGCTCTTACATCCATTCGGTTTTCCGGAACCACAATTTCCACAGCCCATGATGCGCTAATAAATTTGCCAATTCTGATTTTGAAATCGCGAGAATTGTGTGTAGACCTGCAAGGTATAGCAGTAGAGTGCCGGTGCGTCGTGGTCGACCAGGTCCTGGTTTGTTTATACAGGACTTGCTGTCGAGCTCAAGTGATTATATCGTAAGAACGTTTTCAAATAGTCCCGTTTACGGGATTGATATGCTGAAAAGCGGTTTACAAATCAAGCACCATTGCCGCCATATGTTATGGAGTACAAGTGTGCGACGCAAGGGACGATCCGTTAATGAACCTTTGCTGACCTCCACAAAATTCTTCTTCACTTCACTGCAAATATTGAATTACTTACAGTCTTAACCGGTCAAAATTAAGGCATTGTTCTTAATGACGTGATATAATTTGATCGTCAGGGCATGGAAGAGGATCTTTGCGTTGGCATTACGCTCAATGAAATAAACGGCGTTGTTGAGTTCTTCAATGATGGCCCGCTGGTGATTTACCGACGCGATCTTATTGAGCCGGACCGCGAAATCCTTTTCCGTTTCAGCAATGTTGAACGCCTCGCCTTCATGGAATCGCAGCCGTATGCTTTGTTGAAGCAGGTGCATAAAATATAAAAGGAACTGCTTTTGCTTCTCGCGTCCAAGGCGGCTCACTTCTTCAACCCATTTCACCTGCGCGGTGGGACCCGTCTTTAGCGTAACGTTCAGCCATTCGCGCAACAAACTTTGCCAGTCCTCTGACGTGTCTTGCAAAAGCTGCAATGCCTCCCGGTAATTTCCCTGGGCGATTGCGCCGATCTGCTGCGCCTTTTGAGGATCAGTCTTGCCACGCTGTATCAACGCTTCACTTATCGCAGAACTTCTGATTGCACTTATTTTTACCAGCTGGCACCGGCTTACGATCGTTGGCAGTATCGCATCTTCATTTTCCGCGACCAAAATAAAAAGCGTATCGGGCGGCGGCTCTTCGATCACTTTCAAAAGTTTATTTCCCTCCTTGCCCAGGTATTCAGGCATCCACATCACCAGGATCTTCCAGGGACTTTCAAAACTTTTAAGGCTGAGTTTGTGAATGATGTCATTGCATTCGTCTGCGGTTATGTTTCCCTGTTTATTTTCTGCGTCGATGAATTGCAGCCAGTCATAAACATTGCCATATGGATACTGCTGAATAAATTCTCTCCATTCAGCGGCGTAATCGGTGCTTACCGGCTTGTCGCCGGATTTTTTTGGAATGACCGGGTATGAATAATGAATATCGGCATGCACATAATTTTCAGCTTTTGAGAAACCGGGTTGCTTTTGCATAAAAGCATCTGCATCGTCCGGCGTTTTGGGAAATTCGAGCGGCACAGACGACGCTGCTTCTCCAAATAATGAGATCTCCACAGCCGGTTGCTTTGCCGACGCAGGCAGCAAACTGACGTATTGAGCAAAGGCAAGTGCAAGAGGCAATGCACCGCTGCCCTCCGTTCCGAGGAAAAGCAGAGCATGACTAAGCCGGTTCTGCTGAACCATATCGAGCAGGTGTTGTTTCACCTGTTGCTGTCCCACGACCTGGCTGAAGAGCATGTGGCGAAGATAGTTTGAAGTTTGAGGTTTGAAGTTTGAAGTTGGGTTAGTGGTTTATTAGTTTATTGGTTTATTAGTTTGTTAGTTAATTAGGAGGGGGTTTGATTGTTGTCATTTGGTGCTTGAGATTTTGTTTCTTGAGATTTCGTTTTGTGATTTGTTTCTTGCGATTTTTTTTGGGTTCTTGTCCATTGGTTCCTGCGACTTAGCTGTTATCATTTGGTTCTTGCGATTTGGTTCTTGTTATTTGGATCCGGAATTATGTTCGATTAAGTTCAAACACGTGGAGCAGCAGTCCATCTTCCGTGCGGGTACCAACGTAATTCATCTTGCAATTTTGCATCACTTTCAGTGACCCGATATTTTTCGGAAGCGCTTTCGCGACAATTCGTTTTAGATGCAGCGTTTGAAAGCCATG
>DASQJI010000560.1:0-2141 GCA_035631175.1 Parafilimonas sp. | reverse complement strand
GTGTATATTTTGGGTTGTATCGCACTCGCCTATCATCTTGCTCACGGATTTCAGAGTGCATTCAAAACGCTCGGTGTTCACAATAAAAGATATATCAGCATGCTCATCTGGCTCGGTTATGCTTTTGCCATTCTCGTGCCTTTAGCTTTTATAATGATGCCGCTTACTTTTTATTTTGGATGGCTGAAATAAGGAGCTGCGAGCCTTGAGCCGTGCGCGTCGAGCCTGTGTAAGATGTTTTAAAGCTCATTCTCAAATTCTGAAATTTTCAAATTTTCAAATTGCAATATGCTTGATGCAAAAATTCCTTCAGGGCCTTTAGAACAAAAGTGGACCTATTATAAAGGACATTGCAAGCTGGTAAACCCGGCAAACAAACGCAAACTGGAAGTGCTTGTGATTGGAACAGGTTTGGCCGGAGCTTCCGCTGCCGCCTCGCTCGGTGAACTTGGTTACAAAGTAAAAGCGTTTTGCTTCCAGGACTCTCCACGGCGTGCACACTCGATCGCCGCACAGGGTGGCATCAATGCAGCGAAAAATTACCAGAATGATGGCGACAGCATCTTTCGCTTGTTTTATGATACGATCAAAGGCGGAGATTATCGTGCACGGGAAGGCAATGTGCATCGTCTTTCAGAAGTAAGCGTCAACATCATTGACCAATGCGTGGCGCAAGGCGTTCCATTTGCCAGAGAATATGGCGGTTTATTAAGTAACAGGAGTTTTGGTGGCACACAGGTACAAAGAACTTTTTATGCGGCAGGGCAAACTGGCCAGCAATTATTGATCGGTGCGTACCAGGCATTAGAAAGGCAAGTAGCACTCGGCAATGTAAAAATGTATTCGCGTCATGAGATGCTCGACGTGGTGAACATTGACGGAAAATGCCGCGGGATCATTTGCCGCGACCTCATAACCGGCGAACTGCAAAGACATTTTGGCCATGCCGTTCTCTTATGCACCGGCGGTTATGGGAACGTCTTCTATCTCTCAACCAACGCAATGGGATGCAACGTGACCGCAATTTGGAAAGCGCATAAAAAGGGAGCATTTTTTGGCAACCCATGTTTCACACAAATACATCCAACGTGCATTCCGGTAACCGGCGATTATCAATCAAAGCTCACATTGATGAGTGAAAGCCTCCGCAACGACGGAAGAATCTGGGTGCCGAAAAACAAAGGCGACAACAGGCCTGCGAATGAAATACCTGAGGACGACAGAGATTATTATTTAGAAAGAAGATATCCTGCATTCGGAAATTTAGTGCCAAGGGATGTCGCGTCGCGCGCTGCGAAAGAAAGATGCGACGCGGGTTATGGCGTGGGCACGTCAAAGCAGGCTGTGTACCTCGATTATGCTGATGCGATCGATCGGTATGGAAGGGGCGAGGCAAGCAAGCTCGGAATTGAAAATCCGTCTACCGACGAAATAAGAAGATTGGGTATTGAAGTAGTAAAGGAGAAGTACGGGAACCTTTTCGACATGTACGAGAAGATCACAGGTGAAGATCCGTACGTGGTTCCAATGCGTATCTATCCTGCGGTGCATTATACGATGGGCGGCCTTTGGGTTGACTACGAATTGCAGACAACGGTCCCGGGCTTGTATGCGTTGGGCGAATGCAATTTCAGCGACCACGGAGCAAACCGTTTGGGTGCAAGCGCCTTAATGCAGGGATTAGCCGACGGATACTTTGTGATACCGTATACGATTGGAAATTTTCTGGCTGATGAGATCAGGATACCATCGATCCCAACTTCACATCCTGCTTTCGAAGAAACGGAAAAGAATGTAAAATGGCGGCTTGAAAAATTGATGAGTATCCAGGGAAAAGAAACTGTTGAGAGCCTCCACAAACGTTTGGGAAAGATCATGTGGGATAAATGCGGAATGGCCAGGAACGAGCAGGGATTGCAGACTGCTTTGAAAGAAGTTAGACAATTGAAAAATGAATTTTGGAGCAACGTGAAAATTCCCGGCAGCATCAACGAATTCAACCCGGAGTTAGATAAAGCAGGGCGTGTGGCAGATTTTATTGAGTTAGGCGAACTCATGTGCATCGATGCGCTGCAACGCAATGAAAGTTGCGGTGGACACTTCCGGGAAGAATATCAAACACCCGAAGGTGAAGCGTTGCG
>DASQJI010000559.1:0-20240 GCA_035631175.1 Parafilimonas sp. | reverse complement strand
ACTTAAAAACAAAACAACTAATCCCATCTGGCGCAAGTCTTAGCGCGATCCATCTGGCGCAAGTCTTAGTGCGAGCCAATGCGAGGGCAGACTTGTGCCGGAGAAAAATAAATAAAGGAGCAACCTGAAAATCCTACAAATAGTAAGCATCACTTAAAAACAAAACAATGCACGCACAACTAATCACCTATCAATTAAACAACATTTCCCAGGCGGAATATTTGAAACAAATGGTTGAACCGGACGCTCCGATTTTAGCAAACGTAAAAGGCCTTATCTCAAAAGTCTGGTTGACAGATGATGAAAAAAATACTTTTGGCGGCTTCTATTTGTGGGAGAACAAAACTGCAATGGATGACTTCATGCACTCTGACCTTGTAAAAGCAGTTGTAAGCAGACCGTACGTAAAAAATGTTTCTTCTGTAGACTGGGAAGTAAATCAAACAGCTTCATTAATTACCCGTGGACTGAAATAAAAGGCAGCATTTTTTGTTGGTTGGCAGATTTACTTCCGTTATGCTATGTTCCGGTGGACGGAATTCTTGCGGCTGTTGTAAGCCGGTCTCGTCCAAATATAGGTTTACCAAAAGTCGCAGAAACAAGGAGCATTCAATTTTGCGTCGGGATGGAACTGAATCCAGGAAACAGGTACTCCACTTGTACTGAATCGAAAGGAGGACGCAACACGGCATAAAAAAGCCCCGCTCTCGTGGGGCTTCATAACGTTATTAGCAGCAGACCGGTTCAATTGATAACGCCGCCGTTTAATGATCGCACGTCTCTATTGATCAATTCTTAATTGACATGTGTACCAGCACCAACCTCATGGTTCTTTGTACCTACTCGTGCAGATGCACTGCAAGAACTAATCGAGACACCAATTACCATAAACAGGGCTACGATTATTGAAAGCTTTTTCATATTATGTATGTTTTACTATCTATGTGAAAAAAGCATGCCGCAATTGATCTTCATACATTGAGTTTGTTATTATCACTTTCTTAAGCTTCTCAGCGTCCTCATTGCTCATCAATTGTAGCAATGATTCAACATAACGCGTTTGCAATGCGATAACTGAGATAGCCATTTACCAACGAATCGTTAACATGAGTATTGTCACACCAGGCGAGTGAGGGCAGATTAATCGGCGACAACCAAGTCGAGTTCCGGCTGTAGCCTCCGTTCAACTTCATTAGGGGTTAATAACTATGCTGCAAATATTGTCTTCAAGAAAATATTGGAAAAAGGCATTTGTTCGTGTGTGGTCTTTGTAGAAGATGAAGATGATCGCTGTCATCCCGAGAAGTGTAGCAAAAACATATGCCCTGTACTGTGGCCTGACAATCAAAAAAGCCCTGAAAGTAAACATTCAAGGCTTTTAAAATTTCCCTGGTTGCCCGACCTGGATTCGAACCAAGACACTCAGAACCAAAATCTGATGTACTACCCTTATACTATCGGGCAAAAGACGAGAACAAAAACAATTAAATTATTTGGTCGTATCCAACTGAAATGTGTTAGGCTGCGCCTGTTGCTGCGTATTATTTGGAGCCTGCTGTGTTGGAACCGTCGACGTGTTTATATCCTGCAGTGAATTATTGCTGGCTCCGCCTGCGCCAGACAAGAAAGCTACGGACAAAATACAGAGCGCACCAAGTATTGACACGAACAACCACGTGCCTTTTTCCAGCACATCGGTCGTTTGCTTGACACCCATAAACTGGTTGTTAAACCCAGCCAATGTACCGCTTAGACCACCGCCCTTCGGATTTTGTATCAATACTATCAACCCCAGGATAACGCACACTATGGTAATGAGAATGAATATAAGAAACGTCATTGCTATGCTTTTAGATCGCCAATTTTTGCCGCAAAGTAAGCGGATTTGGAGGGATTCAGAAAACTTAATTTTTCATAAATGCGAATGGCTTGCTCCGGTTTGCCTTGTTTTGCGAGCACCTCTGCCATCGCCTCAGTAACAACTTCCTCACGATCATTGGAATGCTCCGCAAGATTTTGAACTTCAGATTCGGCTTTTTGATCCGTGCCCAGATCTGACGGATTTGAGCTGACACGTTTCATTTGTTTCAGCCAGTCGGTAAATCGCTTCAACTGAACTCCGAGCTTGTCAGTTTCTTTTTCAGAGTCCAGTTTGATACCCTGCGAATCGAAATAGTCTACGCGATGATATGGCGTGCTTTCAATATTCAATGCCGATTCATGCTCGACCGGCTTTTCAAATGCTGCAACATGCTCTTTTAAAATGCTGGATAATTTTTCACTTGTTCCTGCGTCAACATCTGCATACTCTTCAGCGGGTTCCTCATTGTCTTCCTTCAAGTGCGTTTCTAAAAATGAACTTGCCTGTGTTGTTATAACATCTTCTGTTTGGTGTTCATCGGTGAAATTAAAGTTCAGCCACGCCGGGTTCGAAAAATGCAGCGCTGCTCTTTGAATAACATGCTTGTATTCATCGTTGTTTTCAAAAAACAATTTTTTAGCGAGCAGGTATTGAGCAACACCAAAGTAAGGATACTGTTCTGCGAGCTCCTGAAGTTCTGCCGCGGTCACTTCGTGAAAAGACGATTTCCCTGTAAGACTCTTAAGAATATTTTCAGAGGATGACAGCATGTTCGTTAAAGCAGGTGAAAATACGACTTCTTACCAGTTGGAGAAAATGTGGTTGAATATCTGGTCCGTGAGCTGATTTATCACATCATCGAGCAATTGTCCCTCTGCTTGCTGTAATGATAAGTTTGCCGAAAAATCAAAATCGCGGCTTACTGCAAAATTATCCGTCTTATTATCGACCGCATTGTAAAATGTAATATTTGCGGCAACCGTCAACCGGTTCGTTGCACTTTGGTTGCTGCTTATTGCCGAAGTGGAAACATCGTATCGGCTTATGACTCCATTGATCTGGTAATTTGCATCGTCGCCGGTTACCTGCGTAAGCTTCGTGTAATTGTTTATTTTTTGTTTCAGATTGTCTGTCAGACGAGGACTAAGCTGCGGGTTAACGTATCGCGCTTTGTTATCGATAAAACCAACTTTAACGGTTTTGATCTTTGAATAATCAACAGACACATCACGAAACGTATAGGGGCCGCACGATGTAAAAAGTAATATCAACAACGGCGCAAAAATGGCGCTCACGTATTTCACCGACCAACGACAAGTGACGATCGACAAGTCACTCTTTTTATTCATTAATATCATATTCTTTCAACTTTCGATAAAGTGTCCTTTCACTTATACCAAGATCAAGTGCGGCATCTTTTCTTTTTCCACGGTGCTTTTTTAGCGCCTTTATGATAAGCTCCTTTTCTTTGTCCATGATGTTGAGCGACTCCTCAACCTCTTCGTGATGATGGATTTCATCCTTATGTGGCAGGATCACCGGCTGATTACCCTGCGATGCTCCGGGTAAAATTGCAGGCTGCCCAACAGGCGATAAAACCGCGGTGTTATAATTCGTTTCTCCATTCAACAGGTAATCGTTTTGTAACGACTCAGAAGTAAAATTTGCGGCATTGTTTGCGAGCGCAGGGTTTTTCAGGATCTCAAGGAACATCTTCTTCAACTCTGTAACGTCTTTCTTCATATCGAAGAACAGCTTGTATAATATTTCCCGTTCGTTGGCAAAGTCGCCATTCCCCTGGTGTGAAACTGCCAGCACCGGTAAACGATTGACGATCTTTTCAGGAAGAAAATGCTGCAACTCCATTGCCGTTACAACGTTCTGCTTACTTAAAACTGATAACTGTTCTGCAATATTCTTTAATTCACGAACATTGCCCGGCCACGGATAGTTAATTAACAGGTTTTTCGCCTCATCCTCCAACTGCACAGGCGTCGTTTTATATCGCTCTGCAAAGTCGACTACAAACTTTCTGAATAATAATATGATATCTTCTTTGCGATCTTTCAACGCAGGAACGCGAATAGGCACGGTGCTCAAACGGTAATACAAATCCTCTCGAAATTTTCCGTTATGAGTGGATTGGTAGAGGTCCTTGTTTGTTGCTGCAATAACACGCACATCCGTTTTTTGTACTTTAGATGATCCCACGCGGATAAATTCGCCTGTCTCCAGAACGCGAAGCAAACGTGCCTGCGTGCCGAGTGGCATCTCTCCTATTTCATCAAGAAAAATTGTTCCGCCATTCACCGTTTCAAAGTATCCTTTACGGCTTTCAACAGCGCCGGTGAATGATCCTTTTTCATGTCCAAATAACTCCGAATCTATCGTTCCTTCCGGGATCGCTCCGCAATTGACTGCAATAAATGGATTATGTTTTCTCGCTGAGAGCGCATGTATTATTTGCGAAAAAGCCTCTTTTCCAACTCCGCTCTCCCCGACAATGAGCACACTTAAATCCGTGCCTGATACCTGGGAAGCCACCTGCAGTGCATAATTAAGAGCCGGCGAGTTACCAATAATTCCAAACCTGTTTTTTATTGATTGAATATCTGTCATGTCCTGATCCTTAAACTGAGAATCTATTTAAAAAATTTTTTGATCGTCCGGCGAGCGAATTCTAAACGACGTCGCCAATCAAGGTTGCCTGTGTGAAATCGTTCACCTTAACCATCACGTAGTCACCTTTTTTATAATTGAAGTTGGCTTTGGGAAATACGATCACTTTGTTTTGTGTGTTGCGACCCCTCCACTCCGATTCGCTCTTTTTGCTGTTCCCTTCGATCAACACTTTGAATGTTTTTCCAACATCCAGCCTGTTACTTTCGTACGACAGTTTATTTTGCAGCTCGACGATGTCTTTTAATCTTCTCTTTTTAACCTCTTCGGAAATGTCATCCGTGTACCGTCGTGCAGCGAGCGTACCCGGGCGTTCGCTATAAAAAAACATATAGCTCATATCATACATGCTTTGCTGCATCACGTCCAACGTTTCCAAATGATCGTTTTCCGTTTCTGTACAAAAACCTGCAATGATATCGGAACTGATGCCACAATCCGGAATTACCTCGCGTATCCGTTTCACCTTCGCCATGTACCATTCACGCGTATAGGTCCGGTTCATTAACTGCAAGATGCGCGAACTGCCACTTTGAACGGGCAGATGAATATACTTGCAAATATTTTCGTACTTCACCATCGTATGCAGTACCTCGTCAGTTATGTCTTTTGGATGAGACGTGCTGAAACGAATACGCAATAATGGATCTATCGAAGCGACCTTTTGAAGCAACCTGGCGAATGTTATGATCTCGTCTTTTTCTTCATCCACCCAATAGTAACTATCCACATTTTGGCCAAGGAGAGTTACTTCTCTGAAGCCTTGTTCAAATAACCGCCTCGCCTCTCGCACAATTGAGTAAGCATCGCGGCTGCGTTCCCTTCCGCGTGTAAAGGGCACCACGCAAAAACTGCACATGTTGTTACAGCCACGCATGATGGAGATAAATGCGGTAACACCGTTGCTGTCTAACCTGACAGGGGATATATCAGCATAGGTTTCGTCACGACTCAGCAATACGTTCACTGCTTTTTGGCCGGACTCTGCTTCTTCAATTAAGGCGGGCAGGCTGCGATAAGCGTCGGGACCAACAACGATGTCAACCAACTTCTCCTCTTCAAGTAATTTTGATTTGAGCCTTTCGGCCATGCAGCCCAATACACCGACCAGCAAACCGGGCTTGGACTGTTTGATCTTTCGGAATTCGGTCAGGCGTCTGCGCACTGTTTGCTCCGCCTTTTCCCGAATCGAACAGGTATTTAAAAGTATAAGGTCTGCTGAGGCAGCATCGCGCGTAGCCCCAAATCCCTGCTGCTGCAGAATAGACGCGACAATCTCGCTGTCGCTAAAATTCATCTGGCAACCATAACTTTCTATGTAAAATGTCTTTCCGTAGTCATTTGCCTCATCGGCGAACGGAGCGAATGGCTCGCCCTGCCGCGTCTCGTCGTGCACCTTATTTCCAACCAGGTCAATCATTATCCGAAAATTGAGCGGCAAAGATATTAAAATTGAGACAGAATGGCAGCGAGTGTTCTTTGAGGTTTGATGTTTGAAGTTTGAAGTTCGAGGTTGGCAGTTACTCTACGATTATTTTTACGCTTTAAGCGCATTTGTTTGTTGATTGGGTTTCCTGGAGCGGAAGACGGGACTCGAACCCGCCACCCTCAGCTTGGGAAGCTGATGCTCTACCGGATGAGCTACTTCCGCTAATTTCAAATTTATTTGTAAGAACTCCTCCGCCTGGATCCTGCACACATGCGGGACGACCGGATGAGCTACTTGCGCCCTTGAAAAATGAAAGTAAATGTTTTAGCTAACTGTTTGTTTAATTTTCGTCTTCAACCAGCTTTCATTTACCGGAATGATCCATTTTTCCTCCAAATCCCGCTTTGTCGTAACAACATTATTAAAGAATAAGGTTCGGGGTGTTATCAAACTCTGGTCTAGTGCATCGTTGAATTGTTGCCTGGAAATAATTTGAACTTTGTCGTCGACAACAAATGCGAGCGATTGCCAGTTCAGCAGGTCTACGCTAAACTTGCTACCAATTTCCTGGATCACATGCACGGAGCTATCGATGCTGCAGCCGCTGACCCCTGTTGCCTCCTCGTCGGCCATTAAGATTATGAACTGATCAAAGAAAATATTTGCATAACCCTTTACGGGTACGCCATGGCTTTTCCAGTTAACAACAAAATCGTTCAGTGCTTTTCCTATTCCAAATGTTTCAGAATTGTTGAACGGCCGATCGGCCTGGTAGATCCACACCCTCGAATTATCACCGAAGTCTTGTGGCAGAAGGTGTTTGTATGAAAAGTCCATGCGACAAAGTTACAAATGAATTTCCGTGTACATGGTCGCTATCGTAATTCGCATTCACGGCAGCAGTTTATTCGATGTCCGCAGCGATCAATTCCGCGATGTCCATTACTTTCACAACATCTTCCTTCTCTTTATTCTTAATGCCGTCTGTTAGCATGGTATTGCAATAAGGACATGCGGATGCGATAATGTTCGAGCCTGTGTTGATCGCTTCTTCCGTTCTTTCGAAATTTATACGCGTGCTGCCCTTCTCCTCTTCTTTCCACATTTGCGCACCGCCGGCGCCACAGCATAAACCTTTGGTCCGACAACGTTTCATCTCAACTAGTTCTGCATCGAGCAATTCCAAAAGTTTGCGCGGAGCCTCGTAAATTCCATTCGCGCGCCCGAGATAGCAACTATCATGGTAGGTAATACGCTTGCCTTTAAAGTTTCTGCCTCCCTCGAATTTTAATTTACCGTCATCGATCAGTTGTTGTAAAAAAGTTGTGTGGTGGATGACGTCGTAATTTCCGCCTAATTCCGGGTACTCATTTTTCAGAATATTGAAGCAATGCGGACAGGTTGTTACAATTTTTTTTATGCCGTATCCATTCAAGATTTGAATGTTGTTGTACGCCATCATTTGAAACAAAAATTCATTGCCGGATCTGCGCGCCGGGTCGCCAGTACATGCCTCCTCTTTACCGAGGATCGCATATTTAATTCCGATCTTATCAAGTATGCTGGCAAATGCTTTCGTTATCCGTTGCGCCCGTTGATCGAAGCTGCCGGCACATCCCACCCAAAATAAAATTTCCGGCGATTCCCCGTTTGCCATCATATCTGCCATGCGTGGAATGTGCATAATGTGCGTTTTGTTGAAGCGGTCTTTCTTTTTTTTGGACGGTTCAAAAATAAAGCAAAACTGTTTGCTTATTGATAAAGAAACCGTTGCTGCATAAGCCGGCACCCTTATTTTTGCGCCACTAAAATGCTGTTGGTTGAAAAGAATCTTTAACTGGGAACGGCTGCCTTTCTTTGTGATTTACGCTCCGTTTATTTTTTTATGGTTCTACTACTGGATGGTAAGCCGAAGATTTTGGTTCTTTTCCAATGTAAATCCAACCATGTATTTCTCCGGTTTCGAAGGTGAAACCAAGCAGGAAATGTTTACGCAATTACCCGCGCAATTTTGCCCGATCGGTATTTATATCGAGCCGGGACAAGCGTTTGAGACAGTTTTGTGCCAAATAAAAAAGGCCGGGCTGAAATTTCCTTTTGCTGTAAAACCGGATGTTGGAACCAAAGGTCTTTTGTTCAGGAAAATTGAAAATGAAGAGCAGTTAAGAAGATATCATGCCCTATTGCCTTCCACATATATGGTTCAGGAGTTGATAACGCTACCGCTGGAGTTAAGTGTTTTTCACGTTCGTTACCCTGACGAGCAAAACGGCATGATCACCGGGATGATCGCAAAAGAATATTTGCACGTGAAAGGCGACGGTGTCTCAACATTGCGAAAGCTCATCGAATCGCATCCCAAAGCATTTATGATCGAGGGTGAACAAAAGCACAAGCATAAGGAAAGATTGGATGAAATAATTCCTGAAAACGAGATCTACTTTTTGAACGAACTCGGTAATCATAATCGTGGCGCAACGTTTTTAAATCTTCAGCATGAGGTAGACGATAAGATGCTACGGGTGTTCGACGAGATCAGTTTGTACAGTAAACATTTTTATTATGGCCGTTATGACATCAAAACAACTTCGATCGAAGATCTGAAAGCGGGAAAAAATATTTCAATACTTGAGTTTAATGGCGTCGGTTCCGAACCAAATCACATTTACGACATCGGGCTCAGTTATATGCAGGCGCTCCGGATCGTTGCACGGCATTGGAAATACATGTATGAGATCGGGCGCATTAATTATAAAAAAGGAATTCCATATATTCCTTTTTGGAAAGGCATTCGGATGGCGACTGATTCACAAAAGAATGTAAAGCGCATGAAACAGTTGGATTTGGAATGCGACATTTAAATCAATTTGAATGATCAGCGAAGTTCTGCCCGTATTGTTTGCCGGATTCAGCGTAAGCTTCTTAGGACAATTGCCTTTAGGGAATTTGAATGTTGCGGCTACTCAAATCGGCGTTGAAGAAAATTTTAAAAACGCCTGGCTCTTCAGCATTGCCGGGGCAATAGTTGAGGTCGTGTATTTGCGCCTTGCACTTAACAGCAGCGAATGGATGATGCACAACAAGATGTTGTTTAATACCATCAGTTGGTTCACGGTTGTTCTTTTTTACACGCTCGGTTTTTTAAGCGTTCGAAAAGCTGTATTGCAAAAGGAGCCGCAAAAAAAAGGTTTGCTTATCGACAATAACGTCAACCGGTTCGTATTAGGATTCATGCTTAGCATTGTAAATCCAATGCAAATCCCCTTCTGGTTTTTTTGGGGAACGTACTTCATTCACAACGGCACAGTGAAACCCATCGCGGCAGACTTTAATATGTTCACAATCGGAGCTTGCGTCGGTACATTATGTGGCCAGGCGATATACATCCATGGCGGTAACTGGCTGATAAAAAAACTGCACGCGAGTCACAGGATCTTAAACATAATAATGGGCGCTGTGTTTATTATCTCGGCTTCAATACAGGTGTACAAGATATTCTTCGAATCGTGGGCGAATAAAAAATTTTAATCGTTTTGCTTCTTCAATTTAAACACCTGTTTGCCCGAAGAAGATGTTATTTCAACCAAATAAATTCCTTCGGATAAGTTGGGTATGTTTAATTGGGTAGTTCCTGAAAAATTACGCTGTAGTAACAACTGGCCTGTGACCGTAAAGACTTTCGCTATTGATACACCCTTTTCATTCGACACAATGTTGATCTTCTCTTTAAACGGGTTCGGGAACACAGTTACACCGGTAACATCTGCCTCGCTTGCTTTTGCAGCGGCGGCAACCTGTGACTGCGGTACTGCAGTTCGCACAATATCTATGTATTTGTAGAGCGTGTTGTTGAAATGATATTGTTCAGGCTGGTCATTATCCGGATTCACTTCGAGCCGTAAATTGTATCGCCCGGCCGGTAACGCAGTTACGTTCACTCTATAGCTAACCTTAACCGTGTCCCCCGCGGGCAAGGACCTTGTGCGCGGCAGGTGAAAATCGTGCACAACGCCGTCCGGGCCAGTGAGACTCAAATCAACCTTGAGCATTGTAAAACCTGCGTTGCTTATGTTTTTGAAGATGACATAACCGGCAAGTGTATCGTATTGCACATTCACAGCATGATCATACGTAACAGTAGCCGGAATGTGCACACCAATATTTGGAGCGACTGCTCCTTCCGGCACTGGTGTATACGAAACGAGCCAGTCGCTCAACTGCAACGGAATGTCTGTTGTGGTGTCCTGCGTATGCATCCGTAATTTGATATTCCTGTACTTTTTTGCATTGATTGTTGAAATGTCCTGCTGTTTTCTTGTTTTATTCAAAGTGAAGAACAGCGAATCATTTCCGTTGTTGTCAATCCCCAAAACATCAAACGATGTTGTGTTATTGTGATTAACCTGGCTGCCCTCCCACGTCATCATCTTCCAGGCTTTAGAAGGGCCGAAAAGCGGTGAGGTCGCCGTGCCTGCCGTATCATAAACGGATACAATCGCTGAAGCTGTTATGTGATCGTAAATGCCCTTTGAAAAGACTGACACCGGTGAGTAGTGCGCAGAATCATTTTTCTTGTAAATGAAGATAAAAGTGCGTGGGAAGATAAACGAGTCAATCGATAGTCCCTGGTCTTTGAACCGATGATACAGGGAATTGTTATGGCCGTACAACGCCGTGTCTTTCGCCCAAACAGTAGGAGCCCAATCGGCGTTACCAATGTCATATATTTTTCTAACCACCACATACGATCCATCCGGCACATAATTATCGAGGAAATCCATTGCATTTTTCCTTGATGTTGCCGTTTGCGTGCTAAACTCAAAATTGTTTTCAGTTATCGGTTTACAGCCACCCGCCGCACCGTACGGATGCGTAGTATTAGCAAAAACGCTGAAAGTTTTCTGGTCGAGCACATTAAATAATATTGAGCTGCCCACGCAAGCACTCCATCCGATCAACGACCCATCAGCCGACACACTAAAATCATTGTCCTGTTCAAATTGTTTATAAACCGTTTGTTTGGCGAACAAACTTGCTACCCTGGGCGCGAATTGTATGGACCGCGATCCGGTATCGAGCCTTAATCCGTCCAGATCAGATTCCGTATGCTGATAAAAATGTGCTTGCTCAAAGCCTGGCATGCTATCTTGTTTATAAATAAACGAGAAGTTGTTCCAGTGTGGGTTTTTACCTGCCTGTGCAACCCTCCAATAATAGACAACATTATTTAGAGACAGATTGACGCCGTTAAATTCGATCAGGCCGCCCTTTGATGTTGTGATCATTTTTAG
The DNA here is from genome assembly GCA_035631175.1 of Parafilimonas sp. Taxonomy (GTDB): domain Bacteria; phylum Bacteroidota; class Bacteroidia; order Chitinophagales; family Chitinophagaceae; genus Parafilimonas. The sequence continues at coordinate 8,980 of DASQJI010000559.1, read as the reverse complement.
CTTTGCCGCCGAATTGAACAGGCTTGTAGTATCTAATTCAAGCCGATATTTTTTTGATTGCGCAAATGGATCTGCTGTTGAAGCAGCCAGCGAAATTTTGTTGTGGTTGACGATCGCATAATTATAAGGATAGACAGGTCGAAGGTCGTTGTCGGCGATACTTATCTTAAAATACGCGAGATTATTATTTTCACTGAGTTCGCTGATCTTATGGTTATCATCAATGTAAGCGGCATATTTTGTTGTACCGGTATCCTGGTTTGGAATCACAGGAAGCGTTATCAGCAACGAATCAATAGCTTCTATGTATGGTAATCTTCGGCTGAATACAATGGAGCTGTCGGTGTTACTGTTATACCTAAGCAACACAAAATGCACTGAATCACTCACAGCTCTTCCCAGGTTGTAGATCTTCACTTTCACTGTGAAGGAGTCATTCGCGGCGGATATAAAGGCAGGGTCAATGTTTATCGAATTTGTTTGAACAGCATAATCAGGTTTGGCGAAACCGTTCAGCCGAATCGCCGGATCACCATGCAGTGTGTATTGTTGCGCATGCATCCGCCCATAAAAATCATTACTCAAAAATGCTAACCCGGCGGCGGAGCCTGACTGAACAATGTCGCCGATCCCGTTATGATATTCAGAAACGCTCATCGCTTTATAAAATGCTCTCGTAAATACGTCAAGGTAACTTACGATGCCGAAGCTGCTCGTCGACAAAAAGGCTATGCTGCCTTTCGACGGCGCAAGCACATATTTCTCAGAAAGCGATGACAAAAAACTAAAGCGGGTGCCATATTGATCCCAATCAAAAACGTTGCCTGCCACGCAACCATTCACGAGGAAGAACGGGTATCGGCCGGTATTGCTGTATTTGCCGGGATCTTCCAGGTTAAAATCGAGTGATGAGTTTGAGGAATGTCCGAAATATGTCACGACAGCGCTTCCGTGATTATATCGATTGGTGAAATCAAGAACTCCGGCAGCATAACCCTCGGGGTTCGCCGTCTTGCTGTAATCAAACACGTTTGCGCCAAACAGTGTATCGCTGATGATGTTCTTATAACTGCGCATAAAACTGTCAAGTTGAATGCCCAGGGAAGGCTCATCGTTCGCGCCCGTAAGTTGCAACACGGTTTTCAGCCAGCTTTTATTTTCAATACTGTCGCTCTTGTTTGCCTGGGCCAACTCATACTCTTTTACTTTGGAAAGATAAACACCTACTTCATTCGCAGTAACAGCGGATAGTCGTCCTATCGGTGTCGCCGGAACATCGCTAAAACCATCCGAACCCAACAAATTGTCCGAGCCCGGATTGCCAAACGTTGGCACCAGATTGAGTTGGTCAAGATAGCCGTTTTGAAAATCGAGCAGGTACTGTGCATATGCAACACCCTTTCCGATAAGGAACGCGTACGCAGGCGGAGTTTGGAAGGTGTTCCTTGCATAACGCAGGAAATTCTTAATGGCCAATGGATGCATTTTTTCACCCCATGCAAATTGGTCTTCCAAATCGGAGATATTAAAAAGTTTCGCGTTATAACTTCCTCCTGCGGCGGAGTTTCTGTACGCGCGATATTGTTCTACATAATTTGTGCTACCGCTTCCGTATATCCGGGCATTGCTGATGATGAGGTAGTCGCCCTGGTTTGCCGCCTGCGAGTAATCGGTATATGTCTTCGATTCAAAAGAGGTAACATTTTTTGCGGTCGATCCGTTTGCACGTACCAGTAAGAGATGGTACTGCGGAAATGAAGGATCAAGCAGGAACCGCAGGGTGTCAGCCACATCAGTGTTGGCCACGTAACGTTTGTTGTTGGTAAGATCATACAGAATCGGAGCGCCACCAGTGCCAGCATTAAAATTTACGATCTTTAAATACCTCCCGTTTCCGGAACCCTTCACGTAAAATTCGAAACTGGAGTCATTTCCAAAATTGAATTTGCGTTGATACGAAAATTCGATCTGCGCGAGTCGGATAACATCACCCGGGAACGAAACGTCTTGAATCCGGATATTCGCTGAATCATGGATCAGCTTACTGGCCGGAATCCCAGTAATGACGCTTTTTGCGGAGGCGAAAAACGGCATCGAAACTTGTCCTACACTATCTCCATTCAGGAACATCTTCACATTCCTTGAATTAAATCTATAACCGAGCATATTAACGCGCAACGTAACAGAGGTGCCGACTGTATCTGCAAATAATGGAGCAAATGGCTGCAGATATGAATTGATTTCATGGCTTGAATAACCTTCACCCTCATCGAAAGAGGAGAGCATCAATGGAAGTCCTTCTTCCGTAATAAAGTATCCCTGGGAAAGGTCAACACGAAAATATTTTCCGACTGTATAAGTAAAATTCTTTTCAGCAGAACCTGCGTTTTGAACGTTATTTGCGGTCGGGACAAGTCGAAGGTTGCTGCCTGAAGAGTTAACGGTCAGAAAATATGCAGCACTATCAGACGACAAACACCAGGCATCGGATAATTGCCAATTCGGATCTTTGTAGAGTTCTTTATCAAGTTTACCATTTGCCATTTCGCCCCAGAACTCAATAAAGTCGCCGGAGCCGAACGTACCTGATTGTTTGGAAGTATAAATGGCAACCTGTTCACCATTATGCCACAACTGAAACTGCTCCGCCGGGACGCCGCCCAATCCTGCGGCTGCGAGCGCAGGCTGGTTAATGCGAATAACTTTATGTTGCAGCCGATCGCCGGCTTGATTGGCATCATACCATTGGACCTTAAACTTGTAATATGTCTTTGAATAGTCGATCCACTCGTTGTGATAGGGTTGGGCAGCAAGCCGAAGGGATATAATAATCAACAGGCACGGCAGCAGTATCTTTCTCAGCATAAGGATTTTTTAGCAGTTAATGAAGCAAGATAAAATAATTTCTTTTAATTTAATTCAGGAAACCACGAAGGCAATGTATTTGAAACGATTATGGCGGCACAACAAATTCCTCTTCGGATTGCTGGTTCTATTTGCAGCGTTTCAAATTCTCAATAACATAAGGCAGGATGTCGCCTTCTCTCCCACTTATACGTACGGAATGTATTCGCAGGTTATCCGTCCGCAAAAAAAGTACATTGTTCCTGAAATAATTGTTAACGGCCGGGTATTGCAGACAAAAAACTTTACTCCACAGCAATGGGATAAGATCAAACAGCCGATCGTTCTTTTTCAAAAGCAGGATGAATGGAACCGCGCTGAGTTCAATATTTATATTGGCCGCCTGCTGCATATCGAAGATTCTGGTTATTACGTAAATGAGTTGTCTCAGGCGGCGTTTAATGAATGGTACCAGAAATACCTGTCAGCCATAATTGATGCAAACATTTCAAGTCTCTCCCTTCAATTTCAGGAATATGATTTACGCGGCCCAAAACCAGTGAAATTGCAGACCCGAGAAAGGATCACGATTCAATGATACAAGGGGCAAGGCGAAATATCATCATTCAATACTCAATTATTTTCTATCTGTTGATGATCTACAAATGGCTGAACGGCATGTTTCTTTACCAGTTTCGGCCGGCATTTTTCTTTACAAGAGACGACATGTTTACCTGGCTGTTCATGCGAACCGGAATTCATCGATGGTTGCTGAACAATAATGCGGGATGTATCTTATTCGATGTGCTTTTCTATTCAGCTCCGTTATTTTTATTAGCAACGGTGAACAGGAAGAGATGGAGTTGGGCGGCTGCTTTTTGGATGCTGGTAGTAAACTGGACCTACGTTCAATGTTATACGCTATACCCAACAACTTCGATCGAGGGGCATGTGCCGTGGTTATTGTTCCCATTTGTATTTCTTTTTCTAAACGAAAAAACGTTTTCGCTGCTGGTTGAAGCGCTCCGTTATTTTTTCCTGTTCATTATGGCATCAGCCGGGTTATGGAAATTCTTGCAGGGAGGAATTTTTCATCTCGACGAAATGAGCGGCGTTTTACTGGAACAACATAAAGATCTCATCACTAACTCGCCTGGTTTCTGGCAAACGAGTCTCATCTTGTATTTGATCAACCATCAAACTATTTCTTACCTACTTTATGCTTTGGCGTGTGTGGTTGAATTGAGTTTCGTTGTCGGTTTCTTTACCAAAAAATATGATCGTTACCTGCTGTTGGCCTTTGTCATCTTTCTCGTGATGGACTATTTAATAATGAGGATCGCCTATTTTGAATGGCTGCCTTTTGTGATCGTTCTCAACGTTCGTCTTCTCAAAGCATCTCAAACTGCCGGTTCAAACAATTTGCTTTTTCGATAGCCATACGAAAAATAAAAGATCAATCCGAGCACGAGCCATGATGCAAACCAGGCCCAGTTTTTAGCAGTCATGCCGGTAAGCAGATAAAGGCAGGTTATCAAACCGAGTAGCGGGATCAGCGAATATTGTTTCTTAAAGGCAACGACAGCAATAATTAAACTGACGAGCCAAAAGATTATCGTTGAAACATTGAGCGTTTCTTTCGCAACTAAAGCTGCGTGTACATTATTTTGAATCACCTGTGGCGTCGCGTCTTTGAGTCCTGCCTTCACAGACACTATCTCATCCGGTGTCAGGCTAAAAGTGAATAGTTCATGAAAATATTGATGGTTGACCAGGTAAGCAATCAGAAGACTCGCTACAACAAGAGCAGGAAATATAATACGCCCATTGATGTAAGGAATATGAAACTTACCGGCCTCCTTTTCCCGTCGGGGAATTAATAAAACACCACCACAAACCAAAACAAATGCAAACAATGTTGCAATACTAGTAAAATCAAGCACAAATGTTTTGTCTGTAAAAAGAATCGGAACGCCAACAACAACACCTGTAATAATGGTTGCAAAAGAAGGTGTCTTATATTTCTTGTGTATCCTTTCAAATACCGGGGGCAACAAACCATCGCGGCTCATCGTCATCCAAATTCTTGGTTGTCCCATTTGAAATACCAGGAGAACACTCGTCATCGCAATAACTGCGGCAATGGCGACAAAAAATTGCATCCATCCAACATTTAAATTCTTTTCTTCAAAAACAAACGCGAGCGGATCGCCAACATCATTGAAGTTTCTATAGTTAACGGCACCGGTCAACACCAGCGTAAGAAGAATATAAACGGTAGTACAAATAACGAGAGACAATATCATACCGCGCGGCAGATCCCTTTGTGGGTTCTTGCTTTCTTCAGCGAGCACGCTTACTGCGTCGAAACCGATATAAGCAAAAAAAACTCCGCTCACAGCTGCCATCACACCTTTAAAACCGTTTGGCATAAATGAATGTATTCCGGCGTTATTTTCAGGATGCCAGTTTGCGGTCAGGCCATTCGAAAAGACAAGATAGCCTCCAACTAAAATTACCATCAGAACGACAACGAGTTTTAGAACTACCATGATGTTGCTTACGTTACGGCTCTCTTTTATCCCGCGGTAAACCAATATCGTTATGAGTAAATTAATGATCAGTGCCGGCAGGTCAAAAATTATATGTAACCCACCGATCACAGGCGAATTATTCCAGGCATCAAGCACTTGTGGAGATGTATTTCCACTCTCCAGCAAATGCCTCACCTCCATGTAACTGGTGCTTAAATACTCGGGAAGATGAACACCCAGCTTGTTGAGGAACGATGTAAAATAATCGCTCCAGCTATAGGCCACATAAATGTTGCCGATAGAGTATTCCATAATTAAAGCCCAGCCAATTATCCACGCGAACAATTCGCCAAAAGAAGCATAAGCATAAGTATATGCACTACCGGCAACCGGTATGCGGCTCGCGAATTCTGAATAGCAAAAGGCGGTAAACGCGCATGCTATCGCTGTTATTACAAATAATATTACCACACCCGGACCGCCATGAAACACGGCGCCCCCAAGACTGCTGAAACTCCCCGCACCGAGTATGGCAGCTATTCCAAAGAAGGTCAGGTCACGAAGCGTGAGCACGCGTTTTAAACCGGCGCCTGCATGTGGATCCTCTGCCATTGTTTCGGCATCACGTAAAATTTTGTTGATGTTTTTTGTACGAAAGAGCGGGTGGCTCATGCAATTGTTTTGAAAAGTGAAAATAGAAAACTAATGTGAAAATGCTGAATAAATCCTCACTGATAACGTAGTCTCAATTTGCTTTTCTGAAAACAAGATCGACGGGGAGGAGATCATTGCTTAAAAACTGAATGCCTGCAAGAAGATTCCGGCTAGAAATCTTTCGGCACATAGAATTTATTCCGTTCTCGTAGTTTGTCGCTTTCAAAAAGTTCAAAGTAAAACCAGCCTGAGTGGACAAAGTTGGTCTTATCAAGAAGCAGTTGGGCTTCGCCAATGTGCTGGATGTTGAATACCGGTTTGTGACCTTCGTCAAATATGCGCAGCCGGTAATTTTTATCAGGCGCATCTGCTAAAAAGATCTCTACGTAGCCGTCCGTGTTTGTAAAAATATGCGTGGAAGGAACCCAATGTATGTTGATGTTGTAGTAATGTATCAATACATCTGCGTCAGTGAGCGAGTACAGCGTGTCCTTGGTATAATTAACGATCGAGTCCTTGAACCTTTTGTATCCTGCATAAGTTAATTCCGCGATCACTGAGTCTTCATCATGTACTGTGACGACGAAATTTGTATCGGCCTTGTGGGCTTCCGAAAGTTCATCCGTCAGATCAGATCCTGTTGTTGCTCTTTTCGCCTGTGAGAAAAAGAAAGTGCCATCGCTCAAGACATAGAAAATGCGATAGAACATGCCGGGAAAACCATAACTTTCCTCTACATATCCATTCTGCGGAAGTTCAGGGGATAGCGGCACGAAAACCGTTCTGAAATTTCTCACACTGTCCCATGACTTCTGAACATTTAATTGCACTATACTGTCGCCATACGGGTTGCGCCATTCAACCTTCACTTTTGTATCGCTCAATTTTGAGACGTGCAGAAACAATTTTTGGCAGAGTGCAGTATTCGCTGTGACGGAAGAAAGAAAAAACAATAAGAGAAGTAACCTAATCCTTTTCATGATCGGCCGCAAATATAATATTGCACGTTTTTATAAATTGATAAAGTTTCTGCACATTCGCAACTAAAAGTCGCATTGACGACAATTGATAATAGCATGAGCAAAACGATTCTAATAACCGGCGCCACTTCAGGTTTCGGACAGGCGATGGCCGAAAAATTCGCATCTGAAAAATGGGATTGTATCATCACAGGAAGAAGGAAGGAAAAGCTTGAAGTGCTGGCAAACGACCTTGCAGCGAAACACAATGTCTCAGTATTGCCACTGGTCTTTGACGTGCGAAACAGGGCCGAGGTTTTCAATGTGCTGGACCATAGGGATGAACACTGGAAACATGTTGACTTACTTGTGAATAATGCTGGCCTCGCAGCGGGCAGAGATCTTTTTGATGAAGCATTGATTGAGGATTGGGACACTATGATCGACACCAACGTAAAAGGTCTGCTGTACGTTTCGAAAGCTGTGATTCCAGAAATGATCGCAAATGGCAAGGGACATATAATTAATATCGGTTCAACTGCTGCAAAGGAAGTATATAAAGAGGGTAACGTTTACTGCGCAAGCAAACACGCAGTTGCTGCTATCAGTGAAGCGCAACGGATCGACCTGCTTCGTCATAAGATCAAGGTCACCGCTATACATCCGGGCGCCGCAGAAACAGAGTTTTCTCTTGTACGTTTCAAAGGCGACACTGAAAAAGCGAAAGCTGTATATGAAGGCTATCAGCCTTTAACCGCTGGAGACATCGCCAATACCATATATTATTGTGCAACGCTTCCTGACCATGTTTGCATCAATGATCTCGTGATCACTTGCACCGCACAGGCCAATTCCTTCTATACGTACAAGGAATAATTTCGAATCCATTTTTTACCCGCTCAACCCACAATTTTATTATTTTCGTTTCCTAAATCAAACGATGATGCTACTCATGAAAAAAATTGCCGTAACCGGATTGTGTGTGTGTTCGTTAAGCTTTAGCAGCCACGCTCAACTTCTTAAAAAACTAAAGGACAAAGTGAACGACGCGATGACTGACAAAACATCGCAGAGCACCACGCAGGGAACTCAAACGAGTACCAATAGCAACAGTTCCGGATCGCCGACGAATAAGACAGGCGGCGGACTTACAAACACGACACCGCCAGATGTGAACCAGCAAATCGCAGACGCCGAAAAATCGCATGCGTCGGGAAACTACAGCGATGCGCGCTATTCTTTACAACAGGCCTTAATGAGCATCGAGGTTCAGATCGGCAGGGAAATACTGCAATCTCTTCCGGCAACCGTAAGCGGTTTACAAAAAGATACACTTCAAAACAAAGTGATGAGTACCGCATGGGGTTGGAACAATCTTACCATCCAAAGCGTCTATAAAAAAGGCGACCAGCAAATGACTGTGACGATCGGGAACAATACTTTCTATTCAGGCTTTGTTGCGATGTATTTCAATAACGCGGGATACATGCAAACTAATAGCAATGGCAAAGACGAGAACGTAAAGCAAACGAAAGTAAAATCGTACCGTGCGCTGATAACTTATGATGACAGCAAAGGGTATGCATTAATGGTGCAACTGGGCCAGGCATCGCTGATCGTTTGGGAGTGCGTAAATTTTGCCACCGAGCAGGACGTTATGAACGCCGCGAACGCTTTCGACATAGATGGAATCAAAAAAATGCTAGGAGAACAATAACGCTTAAAAAACTTAGTCATGAAAAAATTAATGATCCTCGCTTTTATAATACCTGCGATCAGTTCTTTCTCTCAGGATTTTACAACCGACATGGCCTCCGCAAAAACGGCGTACTCATCTGGCAAACTTGAGGACGCGCACTTTGCCTTATTGCAGGCGATGCAGGAGATCGATCTTATCATTGGCAAGGAAGTACTCAAGCTTATGCCGCAAAAAATGGACACTAATACTGTTAACACAAGTGACGATAATGTAACATCAAATGTTGGCTT
>DASQJI010000558.1:0-1519 GCA_035631175.1 Parafilimonas sp. | reverse complement strand
TGCAATTAAGCGCAGCAAGATAAGAGGCTTAACCGGCAAGGCTTTGAAAATAGGTGTACAGGTGGCTGCTAACGACTGGAGTGCAATTATTGGTTATTCACCCGATCTTGAGAGCGATGCGTTCTTCCTGGATATGAGTGAGTGAGATAGGATTTGAGATGTGGGGTTTAGGATTTCTTCTCCCGTCGCTTGAGCGCGCTGAAGGAACGAGACAAGTAAGGAGAGGAATTTTCGGCAGCTCGGCGCGAGCAGCAAGATCAAACCTCAAACCAGGCACGTTTGCCGGTCAGACGGCTTCGCGCCGTCAGACCGATATTAGAATATCGATGCTAGAATTTTTTTATTCTCATACAGTTCAAGGCTTTCCCGTTCAAAATGTGACCAATTTACATTGATTAATTTCTTCGCCAGGATTACGTTACATAAACTGCCGTCTCTCCTTCCTGCATAATCGCGATAAGATGAAAACTCCCAGTCTTCTAATTTTTCTGCAAGGCCTGCAAGCAAGGGATTCTGATGAGTATAATGAAAAGCGATAAGCGGATAATTTTCTGAAGATCTCTCAAGCAGCTTGGCTTTGGTTTTCTGTCTGAATAAAGAGCCGGACTTCCCCTCCTGTTTGTTTATCGCAGAAGCATAAGTGCTGAGCAGTTGTCTAATTGCATTAGATAATTTCGTTAAAGTTAAACTCCCTATCCGAACATTTTCAATAGATCGATCGTTCGTGTAGATCAGAAAATGAAAATGATTAGGCATTAAACAATACGCAATTGTGTCTGCAAACGGAGTAACAAATTTATTATAGCATCTCATAAAGTATCGATAATTTTCTCCAGAGAAGAATATCCTTTGCCCGTCATTTCCGTGGTTATATAGATGATAGAGTTCGCTGGTTTCAAAATGCATAACAAGGCGTTTAAGAAATATTATCGTATGTTATTCTCCTGATTATGTTTTTCGTTTATTCCTCGTAGCGGTCTGAACGCTTTCTAAGCGTCTGACCGAAGCCTGAGGCACCGAAAGGGCGTGACGATCAAAGATGCCGAATGACGCGATATGTCTGATGGCTTCGTCGTTAGACCGATACTTCACATTTGGACGGCTTCATTAAAACCATTCATGATAACGGTCTGACGCTTTTAAAGCGTCTGACCGTTATTCAAACCTCTAACGCTCAAACCACTTCTTAAATGCCGGGGCTTTATCCCGACTTACATCGAGCTCCATCTTCAATGGTGGTTTTACCATTAGTGTTAGCTTTTGGTTTTCATGCAGCTTCACGCTTTGGATCGAATCGATGTGTACGATAGATTGGCGGTTAGTGCGAAAAAAAAGTTTCGGGTCGAGTAGTTCCTCAATTTCCTCCAGTGTGACAAAATCGGCAATATATTTTTCGCCGCTGAACGTAAAAATATAATTGAGATTTTCTCTTACAAAACAAGCGATATCTTTCGTCGAGACCGGGATCCAATTGTTTCTCACTTTCACTACAAACTTTTCCTTAAACATTGTTGTGCCG
>DASQJI010000557.1:0-3279 GCA_035631175.1 Parafilimonas sp. | reverse complement strand
ACAACACAAAACTTTTTTCTGACCGCACCGCCCGTTGCTACCGCAAGAAAAATAAGAATAGTAGCATACGGCGATTGCGGCAACAATTCTTCCAACCAGGTCAACGTAAAGAATGCGTACCGCACTTACGTCGGAAACAATGCAACGGACCTTTGGTTGCTACTCGGCGATAACGCATATAATGCGGGCCTTGACGCTGAATACCAGTCGAACTTTTTTAATGTTTATAAGGCAGACCTATTGAAGAACATTATGCTGTTCCCGACTCCCGGCAATCATGACTATGCAAATGATGCAACAAGGCAGGACGACCATAACATACCTTATCTCGCAAACTTTACTTTACCCAAGAATGGTGAATGCGGCGGCGTCGCAAGCGGTAAAGAAGAATATTATTCTTTTGATTACGGCGATATTCATTTCATTTGTCTCGATTCTTACGGGGAAGAAAATAACAAACGATTTTATGATACTACAAGCGCGCAGATCCTGTGGCTTAAGAGTGATCTTGCCGCGAACCAGCGCAAATGGACCATTGTGTTCTGGCACCATCCGCCTTATACAATGGGTAGCCATAATTCTGATACAGAATCAGAGCTCGTTTCTGTGAGGATGAATTTGAACCGTATTCTTGAAAGGTTTGGCGTGGACCTGGTCCTTAATGGCCACAGCCACGATTATGAAAGATCGTATCTTATCAACGATCATTTCGGATTGGAAAATACTTTTTCGTTTGCGACCAATGCCGTCAGTAATTCAAGTGCTAAATATGATGGTACTGCGAATTCTTGTCCGTATCTGACGACGTCTGCTAAAGTAAAACACGGTACTGTCTATGTAGTTGCCGGATCTGCCGGACAGCTCGGTGGAACACAGGCAAGTTTTCCGCATGCGGCTATGTATTACAGCAACGCAACTACCGGTGGTTCACTGGTGCTGGAAGTGCAGGGTAATCGCCTGGACGCAAAGTTTGTTGCGGCAGACAACACGATCAAAGACCAGTTCACGATAGAAAAAGACGTAAATAAAACAAGTTCTGTTTCTTTAACCGCGGGCCAATCAACAGACCTGGTTGCATCGTGGATTGGTAATTATAGCTGGAGCACCGGCGCTACCACGCAGTCTATCACGATCTCACCGGCTGCAGGTAACTATGATTATTTTGTAAATGATAATGCGAATGCGGCGAGCAGGTGCCTGGCCGACACATTTCACGTGACCGTCCTGCCTGCCGGGGGCTTTGCAACCTTGAGCAACACAACATCATCCGGCGTGTCGCTAAAAGTTTATCCTAACCCTGCGTACAATAGCAATGTTCAATTGTCAATTAGCAGTAGTATTAAGCAACAGGTCACTTATATAATTAAAGATGTTTCAGGGCGCATGATAAGCTCACAGAAGATCACGGTGAACAAAGGCGTTACGGATCGAAGTATTCACTTAGCCACCGGCGTGTACTTTATAGATGCGATCGACGAGCACGGCGAACGCAGTACGCAAAAATTAATTGTGAAGTAACTTAGGTGTGGAGCACAACGAACACAAAGAAAACACAAAGAACACGATGTAAATTTAAGGGCTTAGTGGTCGTTGTGGTTAGTCGCGACCTTTGTGCTCTAAACAATTTGAAGACGTGGTGTCGATCCGATTTCAATGAATTCGCGCGTCTTTTATCACACTTGTATCAGATAACGCCCGCAAAAAAGATATTATTTGTTTTTTTTCGACCGCAGATAACTGCAAACGCGACTTAGGCAATGTTTGATTCGGTGGCGCAATGCCGAGTCCCGCACCTCCTCCTTTGTTATAAAAATCGAGTACCTCCTCCAATGACTTATAAACGCCGTTATGCATGTAGGGCGCGGTTAATGCAACATTTCGCAGTGTCGGTGTCTTGAACGAAAAACGCAGGATGTCGATCGGGTACAAATTGTATTTGCCTTGGTCAGGATCAAGTGCCGGATGCAAAGTATCATTAGTGGAAGGAACGCCGATAACTTCCGATTCGGACTCGCTGAAATAAGGTGGTGCGACGCCATTAAAAAACGGAACGAAATGGCAGGTACCGCATTTCGCTTTACCCATAAATAAATTAAAGCCTTTTACTTCGTCCTTATTTAATGCGTTGTTGTCCCCATGCATGTAAGCATCGAACCGGGAATGTAAACTTATCAAACACCGCAGGTACGAGGCGATTGCATTCGTAATATTTTCTTCGCTTATTGTCGGCGTTGTATACGCATACGCCTTGTGAAATAAATTGAGATAAGAACTGTCTTTTTGTATGCGCGTCACCGCAGATGCGAGTGAGCCTCCCATTTCTTTTGGATTATGCACTACTTCAAATACCTGCTGCTCCATGAATACGGCACGGCTGTCGAAAAACTGTTTCGGCTGAAAGGCGGCATTCAACAGCGTGGGAGCATTTCGTGTAACCACATCCTTATCGTTTAACGTTAAACTTTTTGCAAGTCCGTCAGTAAAAGCCTTTGAAGGCTGATGACAGCTTGCACACGAGCGTTCATTGTTTGCAGAGAGAATGTTATCAAAGAATAATTTTTTGCCGAGTAATATTTTATCCGCTGTTGCGTTTGCTTCTTCATTCGGAGAATACACACTGGGATCGTAAAAGGAATATGCAAAAAGGTTAGGAGCAGATGGTGAAAGCAATCTTCTTTCAGATGGTAAATTATAATTTAATTTTTCTGTGCACAGAGCTAACATTTCAGAAAGAGGATTTCCATAAGCGCGAATAAACGTGAGCCTGTCGAAATCATTAAAGTTTTTGTGTGCATCTAAACATTTGAGAGCACTCGCGATCTTGTCATTGAGCTTACGTACAAGCGCTGAATCATGTATGTCGCCTGAATAAAAATGTAAGATGTGTTTTAAAGAAGTTATAACTGCTGCAGCTTCCGGGACAGAATTTTCCGCCAATTGTGAATCAAAACCACTGATGCCTAAGCCAATGAGCCGGTATATTTCCAAACGCATCGCGTCCCATACATATTTATCCTGGAATCCGTAAGGATCTTTTTGATCTTTTATGTCCAGGAGCATTTGTTTTAGCAACGCTGCCTGGTGCAGCAATTGCGCTGAGTTATTTTTATCATACACCGGAAACAACATCTCCTCGATCACCTGGAAGCCCTGCGGAGGTAATACGGCGAGCGAATTTTCGCCGTCTGCGAAAGGAAGTGCAGGTCCGTTTACGGTACGCACGAGGTAAGGGTAATAATACTCCAGTAAAAATTCGATTTGCTTATACGCTGACCTTGC
>DASQJI010000556.1:0-4246 GCA_035631175.1 Parafilimonas sp. | reverse complement strand
TTTTTTCCTGGCTTCAGCGGAAATGCCGACGAATCCGAAAGGCGCAAAAGCGTGATCGCGTTTCGTGCCACTTTGCGCCGCAGTTCGTCTACATCTTCATTCAGATCGTTAAAGAGATTATTCGTATTAACCGGCTGCAGTCTGCTGAGCCCTAAATTATATTTTGCAAGCAAGACCTTTCTCACACGGTTATCGATATCCACGGAATCAAGCCGGCCGTCTGCGATGGCTGATTGAATTTTTTCGATGGCCGTCGGCACATCGGCAGGGAGGCAAAGCATGTCGTTCCCGGCAATGAGCGATTGTACAGCGGCCTCACCTCCGCCAAAATATTTTGTGACACCCTGCATTTCGAGTGCGTCTGTAAACGAGATGCCATTAAATCCCATGTCTGTCCGTAAAAGGTCTGTAACATTTTTTTTCGACAGCGAGGTTGGTAAGTGAGGTGTTTTATCGATTGCAGGAATATCGAGATGTGCGATCATCACGCTGCCTACGCCTTCACTAAAAAGAGCTTTAAATGGATATAATTCAAGCGAGTCGAGGGCAGCAAGCGACTTTGTTATAACCGGGAGATCGAGGTGCGAGTCAACAGCCACATCGCCATGGCCCGGAAAATGTTTCGCGCACGCCATGACACCATTTTCCTGGATGCCGCGCATGATCTGCGTGCCAAATAACGCGACCTTGTATTTGTCTTCACCAAACGAGCGAAAATTTATGACAGGATTATTTGGGTTGTTATTGATATCGACAACGGGAGCATAATTCACTTGTATACCTTCGCGTTTGCATTGTTTGCCGATCGCCTTCCCAACTTCGTATACAATTTCCGCGTCATTCACCGCGCCGAGTGTAAGCTGGTCAGGAAATTTTAAAACACTATCTGTCATGCGCATGCCCAACCCGGTCTCCGCGTCGATACATATCATTAGAGGTGTTTGCGCGATGTGTTGAAAGTAATTTATATAGTTTGCCTGCTTCACCGGCCCACCCTGGAAAAGACAAATGGATCCAACGTCATAATTCCTGACCAGTTGCTCAACTTTGTCGGCATAAAAGGCAACGCCATCAGCAGTTTTTTCGCTCAACCGTACGACCATTAATTGCGCAATTCGTTGATCGGGCGAAAGAGAAGCAAAAACACTGTCAACCCATCGTTGAGAAGTGGAGTCGATTTCATAAAATTGCTGGGCGACTAAAACGGAGGTAAACAGGGTAAGGAAACAAATGATAATTATTTTTCTCAAGGCTTGCATGTACGGCAGACGATCTGTTATTTTATGAGACTTAAATTTTGCGCTGAATATAAAAGTAAAAATCCAAATCATTAGATAATCTTAAAACCGGAAAGTGTCTCACGTTGATTTATACAAAAATTATTATTTGGGAATTGAACCACATAGACACATAGGGTTTTACAAGTTCTATGTGCTTGCTATGTCTCCCATGTTCTATGTGGTTCAAACTGATTCGCTAAAACCGGAAGTATGTTCTTGATGATCTAAAAGAAGTTCAACTATTAAAATTAAAGATCCCAGAATGTTCAACTTGGTGAAACTTGGTGCCGTAGTACTTCCCGATTCCTGATCTTTCGAACCGGCAAGCCTCGAAGGCGCTAAGAGACACACGAATAAAAATAAGTTCGTACTTTAGAATCAATAGCACAACACCTTAAAATCTATCGGCATGACCGTAAAACCTTGCCCGCCATGTTGTACATCTGAGTTCAGTGAAATAAATGTGCCCGACAACTTTTTTGGATTAACAACCGAAGAACAACGAAATCTTTTAAGTTCTTTGTTAAACAGCCATCCGGAATGGGACCAAACGATAAATGAGCTCATAAAATTTTTAGACGATGGAAATGAGCTATTGGCTCCATAACCGCTGCGCCGTCGAAAATGGAGCCTTTTTTGCTTTGAAGAAGCATGGCGCGCATATTGATCGGCTGCTCAGGTTTTCATAATAAAGACTGGAAAGAAAAATTTTATCCGGCTCGCCTGCCGCAAAGCAGGTGGTTCGAATATTACTGCTCAAAGTTCAACACGCTTGAGTTGAACACCACCTTTTATCGTTTCCCCCGGGTCGAGTCTTTAAAACGATGGTATGCCAGGAGCCCTGAGAATTTTGTCTTTTCTGTAAAAGTGCCGCGGCTAATAACGCATTACAAACAACTGAAGGATTCGGCACGCATGTTAAACGATTTTTATAATTCTGTACGCGATGGGTTACAGGATAAATTGGGCGCGGTACTGTTTCAATTGCCGTCAAGAATAATTTACAGCGAAGATTTTTTAGGCCGCGTTCTCGAAGCAGTTGACGAAAATTTTCTGAACGTCGTCGAGTTCAGGCACGCCAGTTGGTGGAATAGTCGCGTGTATTCAGTTTTGGGAAAAGAGAAAATTATTTTTTGTGGCACCAGTCATCCGGATCTTTCCGATGAGATCGTCAAAAATAATTCGACCATTTATTATCGATTTCATGGGCTGAAAAAATTGTATTTCTCGCAATATGCGAAAAAAGACATCGATGCATTTGCAAATACGCTTGCACAAGAGTCGTCTGTTTCGACTGCATTCATTTATTTCAACAACACCGCTACGCTTGCTGCAGTGAGGAATGCTATGCAGCTGGAGAAAAGTTTGCTTAAGAATAAGTTGATGCGGACCTAGCACAAACGTGCGCTGCATGCGGTTTACCATAAATACACAATTTCAATTTCGCTTTAAAGTAAATTTCCGGCCGGATCGTCTTCATATGCAAACGATCTTATGGTCGAAATGGCCAGGCAGCAAAACAATATCATTCAAACTATAAAAGACTATGGGAGGCAACTTTTTGGGTTTATCCGTAGCAGGGTAAATTCTAATGAAGACGCTGAAGATGTGTTACAGGATGTCTGGTATCAACTGAGTGCCCAGCCTTCGATTGAGGAGATCGAAAGCATGACCGGGTGGCTTTACCGGGTTGCGCGCAATAAGATTTCAGATAAGTTCAGAAAGAAAAAAACCGGGTTACTGGGCGACACATACGATCACGATCTGACTTACCTGCCTGAGATCTTTCTTGCAGATGCCGAAGATCCTGAGACAAGAAACTTGCAACAGTTATTTTGGGAAGAACTATTTACCGCATTAAACGAGTTGCCTGCGAATCAGCGTGAAGTCTTTATTCTGAATGAACTTGAAGACATGACCCTCCAGGAGATCGCTGATTTGCATGGCGAAAAATTGAAAACCATAATTTCCAGGAAACGATATGCTGTACAGCACTTGCGGGACAGGCTCGAGGGGCTGTACTTCGAATTCATGAACGATTAAAAAATTTTATATGAACTATCGCCGGAGAGGCCGCTTCTTTGTTTTCCCGTTGATCCCGATCGCGGCCGCGTTACTTTTCGGGCTGATCGTAATGCTGCTGTGGAATTCTATTCTGCCGCATGTCCTCAATGTTTCTGCCCTCACCTACTGGCAGGCTGTGGGGTTACTCGTGCTGAGCAGAATTCTATTTGGAAGTTTTTTCAGAGGCGGCCCCGCATACGGTCCAGGAAGTTGGCGCGGCAGATCCATGTGGTGGAGCAAATGGCAGAACATGAGCGAAGAGGACAAAGCAAAATTACGTGAGCAGTGGAGAACCAGGTGCGGCCCGCAACGGAGACAAGAAGGTCCCACAAAGGCCACGGGGGGCACTGAGAGAATTTAGAATGAGTGATGAACAAACGGTTCAAACGCAAGGAGCCATTTTTGAATTGCGTTTGTGATGTCAGTTCTCTCCGCAGGACATCTTTTTTCTGAAGCATACATCCCACAAATCGCCAAGCCCATTAAGGAAGGTGTCAACGATTTCTTTGTGGCCTCTGCGCGCTCCGTCGGACAACTTTTTTCTGAAATCCTTAAGGTAATTTCTCTTTTCATTCGTCTTTTAAAGAGGATCCCACAAAGCGCGCAGAGGGCAGGGAAGATATTTTAGCATGCCGTCCTGGAGCAAACTGTCACAGTTTTTCCGTGGGCGCAAAAATGATGCTGAACGGTATGGAAAAAGTGCGCACGAAAATTATCAAAAGGAGTAACTAAAAAACAAATGAAACCGAAGGATGCCGCAAATAATTATTTATAAAATTTAAAAACGAAAACATCATGTATCACAATCAATCACGCGCGCTGTATGGCGCTGCTAAGCTTAGACACGCGCATCAATTCTGGCAGTCGCATCAGAGAGCTGCAGTGAATATTTACAAAACAGA
>DASQJI010000555.1:0-3498 GCA_035631175.1 Parafilimonas sp. | reverse complement strand
GAGCAAAATTTGGGAGGTTATCTAAGAGATGTAACGGATCCGACTTTAACGGCTTTTGTTCCTTCAAACCCAAATGGTATTGCTGTTATTATCGCACCGGGCGGCGGTTTTCATTACCTCGTTTATGAGCTTGAAGGGACTGCCGTCGCAAAGAAATTAAATGAAAAAGGAATAACTGCCTTCGTTTTAAAATATCGGTTGGTGCACGAAGACCCCGTTCATCCGTACTATAACAAAATGATGGAAACAAAGAATTTTAAAATGCTGGATTCGGTGAGTGCACCTGTAATAAAACTCGCACTTCAGGATGCATTAACGGCTATTAAGTATGTCCGCCAACATGCAGCAGAATACAAAATTGATTCTAACAAAATAGGCTTCATGGGCTCTTCTGCTGGAGGGACTATTGCGATGTCAGTCGCTTACAATGCTTTGGAAGAGAGCCGCCCAAATTTTGTGGCGCCCATTTATGCTTACGGAAATGCTATAATCGGTTCCAAAGTCCCATCTGGGAGGACACCTATCTTTATTGCCTGTGCCAGTGATGACGAATTCGGTTTTGCCGTCCACAGTGTTCAAATCTATTCCAAATGGTTAGAGGCTAATCAGCCTGTTGAATTGCACATGTACGAAAGAGGAGGGCACGGGTTTATAATGAAAAAACAAAATCTTCCGTGTGATACATGGTTAGAAAGATTTACAGATTGGCTTTCAATGCAATATCCCTAAAGTAACAAATGTACAGTTGATAGCATCAGACAATAATAGTAGGTATTCAAACACTAATTTTGGAGTACCTCATTACGATGTGCGGGCACATCGTGCCCTCTTGTCCCACCTTGTGTCAAAGATTGAAACTTGCGAATACTTGCTTGAGCAAATAGGTAGGGCAATTAAGAGCATTATATAAGATGAAAAATAGTGAATGATGATAATAACCCGTGAAAGCCCTACACAAAGTTGTTGTTATTTTGAATAAGTTATCAAATACGTTATTCTACAGTGGAACCAGCGGTATTGCGCTTGATCTAACTAAAGATATGTATCCGGAAGCCTTCAGGGGCAAAAGCCGGTTAACATATTACGCTTCTTTGTTTAACAGCATCGAGATCAACAGCACGTTCTATAAACTGCCTAAGTTGTCTACCATCAGCAAATGGCGTGAGAGCGTACCTGCCAATTTTCAATTCAGCTTTAAATTCCCCAAAGCAGTAACTCATGCGAAACACTTAAACTTTAAAGAGAACGACATCGAATTATTTATGGACATTATTAATAATGTTGGAAATAAAAAAGGATGTGTGTTAGTGCAATTTCCGCCTGCAGTAAAGCAGGAAAATATTAAACGATTAGAAGACATGTTCGCAACAATAAAGCAAACAAATGCAGGTTCCTGGAAAATAGCTGTAGAGTTCCGCAATAACCACTGGTATAATGAGCGAACTTTTGAACTCCTTTCGAAGTACGAATTTAGCCTGGTGTTTCATGATTTACCTGCTTCAAAAACACCTTTCGCCGGTGGGACACCAAACTTAATATACTTGCGCTTTCATGGCACTGAACCAAGATATAGAGGCGACTATGATGACTCTATTTTACTGGACTATGCACAACGCATCAAGCAGTGGTTGAATGATGGTAAATTTGTTTATTGTTATTTTAATAATACGCTTGGCAATGCTTATCAGAATTTGCAAACACTAAATCAGTTTGTTAGCTCCTATTTGAAGTGACCGAAATGATACCATAAGCGAGACGAGTCAAGCTGTTTTTTGCAATAATTATTCTCTCACTCTCTTCGTGAGAGACGGCGGGCATACTTGTGCAGGAGGGAATCGAACGATAATTTGAAATTGTCTCGTGAGCATCTATAAGTAAATTAATTAGCAAGGGAGTACGCTATTTCATTTTCTTTTGTGAGCTTGATCAAATAGGAGTTCTTTTTTGTTTGCATGTCATATCGACTCGAAACGTTACATCTGGTATTCCGTCAAGCAACTTTTGAAGTTGTTGTTCTATTTCCTGAAGCCGCACATTTTATTTCAGACAGCTCCGCTTGCTTGCTTTCGATTTTGCTACGAATACGGTCAATCTCATCTAACTTTTCAAGTGTTCGTTTTGATTGATTTCGAACGATACCGGCTATAAGTTCATTGAGCTGAGCATTTAATTTGTCCGTTTCAAGTTCTTTGCTGATTTTGAACTGCGACATCACAATGAAATTTCGGAAGAGCAGTTCGGTTTTCATTGTAAAATGATTTTGGGTGAAAAATGGTGTTGGTTAAATAAAGTTATGAGCCATATAGCCAGCATATTTAAAAGATGCTTACCTGCGTCGGTTTGAAACTTAAGTGCGTGGCTCGTCCATAAAATTGAGAACAGAATGAACAAATGACAATATTGCTTTTTTAGAATCTATTGTTTAAAATTGTACCTGAGTTACACAAACAGCATTGAAAGCGCGGATACTAATTGCCAAGAACTCAGCATTGATACGATTAACTGCTGTCAATTCTTGACTGTTTGAATTTTCTTGTCAAACCCACTAATGTCCACGACGATGACACAGGAATATAAAGCCGAATTAATTGTCGATTTGCTTGCCAACAGGATTTCTATGGATAACTTAAGAAATCTCCGGCAAGAAGTAGACGCCGATGATTTGGCTACTATAATCCAGCACATCTACGACTTGAACGAAACCTATATTTTAAAGCTTTCGGCAGTCGAGGGCATACTTAGAAAATTAAACACAATTAAAAATCAAAACAGGAATGAGCAGTTTCGAAGGAAAATTAAAAAAGGGTGGCGTGATATAAATGATAAAAGCAAGAAGGTTGTACTAGCCGAAGGTGATTCATGGTTTAATTACCCGGTAATTCTTACCGATATCATTGACCGTATTGGAATGGAAAAAGATCTTGCAGTTTACAGCATCGCTGCGGGTGGCGATTGGCTGCTGAATATGTTGACTGGAAGAGAGTATGTAGAAGAATTGTCTGTACTTCATCCAGATGTGTTTTTGATTAGTGGAGGTGGTAATGATTTGGTAGGTGCCCGTAGACTTGCTACAATCTTGGCACCGGTTGGAAATTCGGCCGAATTCCAACATTGTGAGTGGGCGCAACAACTGGTTGCAAATGCCAACACGCGCTTCATCCCATTTGAAGAACGTTTCAACGAAGGAGTAAAACATCTGTCAAAGGATTTTTACGCTCTGCTCATGTTTTTCCACCTGCAGTATTATTTTCTGATAAACGGCATCTTAACAGCGGGAGGAGGCACTCCGAAATTTGACGATATTACCATCATTACACAAGGATATGACTATCCGATACCTTCATATAAAAAAGGGTTTGGAATAAACATAGCTAAATGGTATGTACCGTTTATACGGATGTTTTTAGGACATGGAAGTTGGCTAAAAACACCGCTTTTGATACGAGGGATTACTAACCAACAAATCCGGGAGAACATTCTATATGCAATGATCTATCT
>DASQJI010000554.1:0-3575 GCA_035631175.1 Parafilimonas sp. | reverse complement strand
CGTTCAAGGCCGGTCATAAACGCTGCTTCCGAAATTGCGGTGCGCAAATTATTCCTGTTTTCAATACTCACCACTCTATCGCTTTGCGCTGCATATTCACCGGCAAATATTTTAGGGCCGGTCCGCGCATAATTATCATACCGGCTTGCATTCTGAAAAAACCACGTGGGACTACTGTAGTAATGTTCGTCAACGACGTCAGGTTTGATCGTTTTGAATTGATCATTCAAATATGTAAACATGTCGCCCTCGTATTGAGCGCCGGAGCTTGCGACAATTTTTATTTCAGGATATTTTTCTTTTAAAGCCTTTTGAAAAACTTTTAATCGCTCGACGTATTGCGGCCCCCAGTTTTCATTTCCAACACCGATCATTTTCAAATTGAATGGAGCGGGATGTCCAAGTCTTGCGCGCACGGCACCCCATTTTGTATTCGCATCGCCATTGGCAAATTCAACCAGGTCAAGCGCATCCTGCACGTAAGAGCTGAGTTGCTCAACAGGCGCTACTTCTGCTGAATTGAACTGGCACGCCATTCCGCAGTTGAGGATCGGTAATGGCTCCGCGCCGATGTCTTCTGCCAGTTGGAAATATTCAAAGAAACCTAAACCAAAACTTTGAAAGTAATCAGGCGTTGGACGATTCGCAATTTCCGCATTCCACCTGTTGATGATCAACTGGCGGTCTTCTAACGGGCCAATCGTTTTCTTCCATTGATACCTTGTAGAAAGATCATAGCCTTCCACAATGCAGCCGCCCGGGAAACGAATGAAACCGGGTTTCAGATCGGCAAGTAATTGCACAAGATCCGATCGCATTCCACCCGGCCTGTTCTTCCATGTGTCTGCCGGAAATAATGAGATCATGTCAAGATCGATCACTCCATTTCCTTCAAACCAAATATTCAATTTTGCTTTCGGTTCTGTTGTAGCAGCTGTAAAGTTTGCGGTTGCTTTCTGCCACTCGGTTCCTGTCGCTGAAGGTATGACGGAAGTGCCTCCAAGATTTTTGCCGGTTGAATCAACTAATTCAACATACAACTTTACTCCTGCAGTTTGTTGACGGTACATAAATGAGAAATTGTATCGCACATCTTTTTTAATTCCCATACTATTGAAGCCTGAGTTGGTAAGACCGAGTCCTCTTTTTGAGCTGTTATTTGCAGTGATTCGAATAAAGCGAGGGTTGGTGGTATTCTTTTCCTGCCTGTTTACAACAATCACCGTTCCTTCAGTGAACTGCTTTTGAAACGGTGCAAAGGGCATATCGCCCACCGGCTGCACAGTCCAGCCCATCATCGGTTTATAAAATTCAAATGACCGGTTCATCACAAGCTCAGCATAAAGTCCGCCATCGGCACCCATATTAATGTCTTCAAAAAAAATTCCCCACATTGTTGGTTGAATTGCCGCGACCGGCTTGTCAGCCTGCACTGTAATAGGCGTCTTATTTTGCGCGATTGCGGCCACGTGCAAGACAAACGCCATCAATATCGCAACCAGGTGATGGAATTGCAATCGATTTCTATTCATGATATCGTCGAAAATTAGTTAAGATGATTTACTGTTCAGAATCCGTGCGTAGCAAGCCAATCTTCAAAACGTTCTATCCACGAATCAACGGGAAGATTTTGTTTTTTCATTCCAAATCCATGTTTCCCTTTTTCATACATATGCAACTCTGCCGGTTGACCCGCATCCAACCATTTCGAATAAATGTGAACGCTGTGCGTCGCCAAACCGAGATCATCGTCGCTTGCGGCTGTTATAAAGATAGGCGTCTTAGCAGAAGGAACATTGGAGCCGATAATTGCGCCCTCATAGGCATAGATCGGCGCAACAAAATTCGGACGGCTATCATCTGTGGCGCTATACACTACCGACATCGTTACAGTACCTCCGGCAGAAAATCCCATAAACCCAATTTTATTTGGATCGATCTTGTAGTCGGCAGCATGCTGGCGCACATATTTTACCGCAGCCAATCCATCCTGCATGGCAAGCGGCACAACAGGTGCATTAAGCGAATCAAGTTTTTTAAAATTCTTTGTCGCAAATAAATTACCAATACTATTTTCAGGATGCGCCGGGTCATCGTGCACTACGCGATATTTCAATACAAAAGCTGTGATGCCTTTTGCATTTAAGCGTTTGGCAACTTCAGTTCCTTCAAGATCGAAAGCAAGCACATGAAATGCGCCTCCCGGTGCAATAATAACGGCAGTTCCATTTGGATTTGCAGGAATATACGCTGTTAACGATGGATGCGAAACATCCATTACAATTGTTCCAATCTCAGCCTTAATTTCTTTTTCATTCCAGTTCCAGTTTTCGGAGCCGGGCGCTGCGCCATTGTATAATGGAATTACTGTTTGTGCATTTGAATGAAATGAGCTGAGTATAATTAAGCCGAACAGGAATTTTTTCATGGCGGTATTTTAAAACCAAATAAACCGGAAGTTAAAATGTTAGTTTGTTGCTGCAATAATTTTCTTTATCCAGTCAAAATATAAATTGTTCGCCACTTCGCTGATTTTAAGAGGAGATGCATAAAACGCGTCCGCACCTTCCGCAAATAATGCGAGGTATCTTTTATTGCCAGCCACGCGCGCCTTTACTCAACCACCACGCGCACACGGTCAAGATTTTCAATACGGGTAAAAGGCGTTTTACTGTCGCCGTTGCGTTGCGATGCTACCCTCAATGTTGGAAAATAAGTTCCGGCCTTTGAGAAGCTATGAGTCGTCGTCACTGTTACACGTGACCCGGTTTTGTCAGAAGGAACAAACTTTGCTTTTACGGGAAATATATCCGATGCTTCAAAATTCCAACCGGCTGATTTTTCAACATCGGCCGGCAAACCTTCAAAATTCCATGAAGCCGCAACAACCTTACCCATATTTTTGGGTACTTCTATTACTGCGGTGAAGGTAACCTGCTGACCAACTTTCACGTCAGCCCGTTTACCGCCATTTACTTTTACTGTTACAACAGGTTGTACGCCTTTGCGCTCTTCTGCTGTTGCAGGTACGATCACCTGACCGTCTACTATTTTATAATTCGTTGTACTCGCTGGCGGAATGCCTTTTTCAACCCATGTACTAAGATCAAGCAGTGCCTGTTGTAACACCCCAAGATAGCTGACAGTATGCGTAGGGTCATCCTCCCGTGCAATATCTCCATGAAGTGCATGATCGGTGTACCAGAGTCTGAAATAATTGTCGGTACTGTCACCTAAATGCTCCTTTACTTTCGAACGATACCAATCCGCCTGCCACGGAAAAGCTTCTCTATCCCAAAGTGATTCAAGAAGGATCATTTTGCCTTTGAACTTACCTGTTGGCAACACGCCTGCAGCGCCCATTGTAAACATCGGGCCCAACTGCATTGGTCGTTGCGGATAGAGAGGCATGCCGGTAGAATCACGAAACTGGTTCCATTCAGGATATTCTACGCTTGACGCTGGCACCTGGTGTCGATGATACGTTTGCACAGCAAGAAAATTAGAATTATCAACCTGTACAGTATCCCCCGGCTTAATCAGAAGAAGTACGGAAGGATCAGCGGGCCCAAGAG
>DASQJI010000553.1:0-2667 GCA_035631175.1 Parafilimonas sp. | reverse complement strand
AACACCAGGAACGAGACGGAAAACAACGACATGTTGTTCAAACTCGAGGAAAGCGAACATGTTGAAAGATCGCAGGCAAAATGAGGAGCATTAGTTTTAGCTGTAAAGGTTTCCTCATCAATCGTTGAAGGAGATCTTCGGTCCAGAAGTAAAGGAATATAAAGATGCAGCAGCGGTGCTACCGTGTGCCGCTGCTTTGCGTTGGAGAAGAAATTCTGGACGTACGTTTAGTGATGATATCAGGCTTTGCGCCAATTATCTCGAAGAATATGGAAACACAACGAGCACCACCTCGTGTACTTTGTGATCCTTTGTGCACTTTGTGGCCTGTCCTTATTGTCTGAATTAAGCGAAAGCGCGCAAATCTTACTCAAAGTTCCGAACGTACAAGCGTGCCACGTTGCTCCGCCGAAGCGGCGACGCGCAACTGCCGGATGCGATCAACAAAACTTTGGAACGAAAAGTCACATCATAAAAACAATGTATTTTCAATATCAATAATGTAATCAACACATGATACGAATTTCTCTACTCTTATTTTTCGTAGCGGTACTCTTCTATAATGTGCCGGCGCAAGCTGATCTCATCCAAAATATCAAAGCTCGAAATATTTACAACCTCGACGGGCGGTGGCATTATATCATCGATCCATACAAAACAGGTGAGGGCTCAAAATTTTATTTGAACAGGAAACCGAAGTCGCAATCGGAGTTCATCGAGTATGATTTCAATGCTGCACCTACGTTGACAGTTCCCGGCGACTGGAATTCGCAGAATGAAAAACTGTCATACTATGAAGGAACGGTTTGGTATGAACATGACTTCGATGTGCAGCGCAAACCAGGCATGCGTTACTTTCTCAATTTCGGCGCGGTGAATTATGAAGCGCATGTTTATTTGAATGGAAAAGAATTAGGAAAACACGTCGGCGGCTTTACTCCTTTTCAATTTGAGGTGACCAACCTGTTGCAGGATGGAAACAATTTTATTGTCGTGGAAGCAGACAATACACGCCACAAAGAGTCAGTGCCTACTTTAAATTTTGACTGGTGGAATTACGGAGGCATCACAAGGGATGTTGTAGTGGCAGAAATGCCTGTCAGTTTTATTAACGACTACAAAATTCAACTTGCAAAAGGCGACAGCACGACGATAACAGGATATGTTCAACTGGATGGCAACCCTCCCGCTCAAAAAATAAATATTAAAATTCCGGAAGCAGGCCTGGATCTGGAAGCAACAGCGGATGCAAATGGCAAAGTAAATTTCAGCTTGCCTGCGAAGAATTTAGAATACTGGTCGCCCGATCATCCAAAAGTGTACGATGTTATCATCACTTCGCAAACAGATACAGTAAAAGATCATATTGGTTTTCGAACGATAATAACAAAAGGAAAAGACATTGTGTTAAATGGCAAACCAATTTTCCTAAGAGGCGTTTGCCTGCATGAAGAAGATCCTTTCATACCCGGCAGGCCCCGATCACAAGCAGACATCAGAATGTTGCTTGAATGGGCAAAAGAAATGAACTGCAATTTTGTGCGGCTTGCGCATTACCCGCACACTGAATACACAAGTAAACTTGCAGATGAAATGGGATTGATCTTGTGGGCAGAAGTGCCGGTGTACTGGGACAAGACTGGACAAATGATTCGACGCTCAGCAATGCAAAACACCAACTATCAGAATTGATCACAAGAGATAAGAACCGGGCCAGCGTGGTCATCTGGTCGATCGGGAATGAAACACCTGCGACTGATGCACGGGAAAAATTTATGGAGAGTCTTGCATCGCACGTGCGACTTCTTGATGACACAAGACTCGTGTCTGCAGCATTGCTCGCAGACGAAAAAAATAATGTAATAGAACTCAACGATCCGCTCGGCAGCAAAGTTGATGTAGTAAGCTTCAATGAGTATTATGGCTGGTATGTTGGCGGCCTGCCGAAGGAAATCAGTAAATACAGTTTTAAGATCAATTACGACAAACCGGTTATTATAAGTGAATTTGGAGCGGAGGCACTCGGAGGCTATCGTGCAGATGCGGCCACCAGGTGGAGCGAAGAATACCAGGAATCATTTTTTCAAAACCAGCTTAAGCTAATAACCACGATTGACGGTTTACGGGGAACATCTCCATGGATACTCGTCGATTTTCGTTCGCCAAAAAGATTGAATCCAGCTTACCAGGACGGCTGGAACAGGAAGGGTTTGATCAGCTCCACCGGGCAAAAGAAAAAAGCATTTTTTGTGATGAAGCAGTTTTATGATTCGGTGCAAAAACGCGATTGACTCTAAAACGAACGAACTTAAATTATAAACAATTTAAAAAGTCCCTTAGGGATTTAGGGCATGAAACTCAAAATAACGGGCAAACAATTGCGCTCTATCGGCTACCCCGAGGGACCTGTGATCAGCGTTGCCATAAATACGATGGAAAAACATTATAAGCATCATTCACTGGACGATGCTTTAGCGGTTTTAAAAAATGTTCTCGCCGACCCGGCAACGTTTGCTACTGATCCCATGCTCGGCAATATTGCTAAAATGCTTTTACCAAAAGAGAAGCCTGAAAGCGCTGAGATCTCTTTGAATCAAAGCGGAATTCCTTTCAACATATTCGGCGCTGAGTATATTGAACAAGGCGCATTGCATCAAATGTACAGCG
>DASQJI010000552.1:0-5346 GCA_035631175.1 Parafilimonas sp. | reverse complement strand
TTAGAGCCTGATCATCACTTGCGTGCCAACAGGCACCATATTATACAGTTCTTCCACATCTTTATTCCGCATGCTTATGCAGCCATCTGTCCAGTTTCGGTAGCGGTCAACCTGGAAATCTTCGTGCGGCCACGTGCCGTGAATGCCTATTCCTCCGCCGATCTTCGCTGAGCCCGGGATAATACCTTCCTGTTTTCTCTCCGTAAACTTCTGGTAGCTTTCAGGGGTGGGATAATTCAGTCCCATGAAGCGGTCCCATTTGTTGTGCACTTTTTTCTCAACGATGGTAAAGGTTCCTTCCGGCGTTTTTCGGTCGCCTTCATACAGCTTATCCCGAAGGTCATTGCTGCCGAAAACAACCGGGTAAGTAATAAGCCACCCCTTGGAATCAAAGACGCTTAGTTCATACTGGCTCTTATCGATCACAATGTAGTACGGGGAATTGTACAACTGGGTTGAATGAAAAGAAGTGCATAAAACGAATGTCGCGAAGACGGCAGCAGGGAATGCCATTTTCCTCATACCTGGGGTTTTTCCAACATTAAACGAATCAGATTTTTTTTGAGTGTGTGAAAATAAAAAAAATTTAAGTCTGGCGATGCAATCAATGAATGACTTTTAAGCCGCAGTTATTGCACATCGTGGGATTAACAGCGATGATCGAACCGTTAGCAAACATACTATTTTCTGCAAACTCTCCTTCAAAAAATGAAGGCGGAACGTTCCAAAGCTCCAGGCAGCACATCGGGCATGTATGTTTTTCATGATTGAAACGCATTTGTAGCGTTAACGAGTCCGTTTCAATCTTGTTTTCTGTGTCCATGAAATGATTTTTGTGTAAACTTCCTGAGTAAACGATAGAAGAAGTTTTAAGTTTATTTGGTTGTATGCAATCAGTTTGGTTTAACTAAAATACGTTAGAGAAAATAAAAAAGTATACTAGTTACTAAAAACTTTTTCACATCAGCGGCCGTGAGGGTTTTTCAAAAAACGCAAAGCCCCGCATATACGGAGCCTTGCAGACTGAACAGAGTAACGAGTTGACCGCGTTAATTATCCAATTAATTAGATTTTAGTATTGGTGGTGATCACCAGTTACTAAACCGCACCCCGATTACGTACGGGTATTGTTTTAGTCCCTGGTCGTGCAACGGTGTAATGCTATAACTACCGTACACGCGAACCGGGCCGAGACCAACTTCTGCAACGTACGCAACACGCCAGGGATCGAACCCCATGTCGCCATGATTCTTCACTTTGCCACGTTCATCGCTTATCTGTTTTGTGTGGCTGCCGAGGCGATAGCCCGCGCTCATGCCTATACTCATGCTCAACCCATGACGCGGATCAGGGCCCGGATTAATGTTAAGCATGAACGGGATCGTTGCGTAATCGATATATAATTTATTCTTTGAAAAATCTAAAGTGTCCCTGTAGATATAAGGCGGCTTTTCGTTATAGGAAATGTTATACTTGTAACGAATATTATACATTTCAAGGCCCAGTCCGTACTTCAGGCTTACTGCCCCGTCTTTCGTGAGACTTAGCTTTTGCATGAACCACCAAATATTCACGTTTGACGTTTTTTCCGGGATAAGCTTCAGATCTTCCTTTTGAAAAGGCTGCTCATTTGCCGGATCATATTTTAGATAGTCCATTGCTTCCTGTGAACTGTAGTCTGTTTTATCCCGGTAG
Organism: Parafilimonas sp.; assembly: GCA_035631175.1. GTDB lineage: Bacteria > Bacteroidota > Bacteroidia > Chitinophagales > Chitinophagaceae > Parafilimonas. Next base: position 3,651 of record DASQJI010000552.1, on the reverse strand, counting down.
TTCGCGAACCCGAGATCGAAGATCAAATAGTTCGTGCTGATCCTGCTTCTACTTGGTGACTCACTATGATATACATGTTTATGCGGAATATTGATGATGAGATAATCGCTTCTTTTTGGTGGATTGTAGTTGTCTGTAGCACCTTTTTTTCTAACGATAAGAAAGTTTCCAACACGCACCGTATCGCCGCTATTAATTCCTGTTGTATCGGTTCGGGCCCCCGGGCTATTACCCGTTGTATCGGTTTGCGCAATGGTTACCAAAGATGACAGCATGATAAATCCTGCCAGTAAAATCCTTTTCATTTGTATCCGAAATTTGTGGTTATTGTTTATTGGTTTCTATCTCAAAATTGGCAACCTGCAGCTTGCCATCTTCGTTGGCGAGATCACTCGATTTGTTATTGAATAAGCGGCCTGCTTTTCTCAGAAAGCTCTTAACCTTGTTTTTGTTCAGGTCCAGCATAGCAACGTGCACAGACTGGTCGTCATCGTTTGGATCGATCACTTTGTAAGCAACAGGATAAACATTATACGAGGCGTTATCATTGCTTGCTGGTTCGATCTTTTGTGCAACCTCGGGCAATTCAGTGCCCACCTGGTTTGTATGATCAATAACCGGCTCCTTAGCTATGTCGTGCGTTACAATATCAGGTTGTTTGTTTTGGGCGACGTTATCATTCTGCCCTTCGTTGTTTTGCGACTGGACCTGCTTATTCGAAGAAGTTTGCTTTTCGTCTCTTTGACTCACCGTTTCCCGTTTTTCAGTACGACCGATCGGTTCTACTTTCTTATCAATCGATGCAGTTTGCTGATTCGGAACTTCATTTTGAGCGCTCTTTGGTTGCTCCGTAACGGGTTTCGACGGTTCAGTATTCTTCCGCGGCTCCTGCGTTGTTTTTGGCACATCCGCTACCGGCGTCGTTGAAGAAGATCTGTCGATCATCCACCACCCAACCGCACACACACCAATGAAAACAGCCGCGGCCGCCAAACGCCATGGCTTCAAACGAACAACGCGCCGCGGTTCCCTGCGATATAATTCTTCTTTATTACGATATGTAACGATCTCAGTTTGCAGCACCGCCTGCTTCAGTAAAGTAAACTCGTCCTGGAGACGTGGATGTTGCAGAATATAGGTTTCAACTTCCTGTCTTTTCGAGCTGCTTAATTCATTATCGATATATAATAGGAAATACTCTTCGTAGTTTGTTTCATTAATCCCGTCGCCTTCCGTTCTGATCAAGTTATCCTTATTTGTAAATACAACTGCATTGTCAGGCATCATTCTCGTTTGCATCAGCATATCTAACTCTACTGAAAGGTCAGCGTTCTCCTGAACAAATTTTTCAACCTCCTCTCTTCTTTCCGCGTCCAGTTCATCGTCCACATAGAGGAAAAAGAACTCTTCGTAATTATACCTGTTGATCGTTTTCATCTTCGTTTGTTTTACTATATCACGTTTTCAGGCTTTACAAGATAGTTTCGCAGATTCAGCCTCGCACGGTGCAGGTACACTTTTACCTGGCTTTCGTTCAGGCCCGTAATCTTACCAATTTCTTCGTAGCTATATCCCTCATAATCCTTCAGCAGCACCAGGCTCTTTTGTGTCTCATTCAATATGTTTAGTGCATCCTGCAAATTCTTTTTCAAATTCGAAACCGGTTGATGGTAGACCTTCGTCTCCGCCGTGAAATCTTCTTTCAAAAAGATCCTTTTCGTTTTCCTGATGTGATCTATCATCTGGTTATAAGCCACTGTAAAAAGATAAGATTTCGTTTTTCCTGCGTCTACCGATTCCCTGTTCCGCCATAGCTTCTCAAAAGCAGTTTGTACAATATCCCTTGCATCCTCTTCATGCCTTATGTTCTTCACAATAAAGCGAAACACATTATCAGCATAAAGATTAACGCATTCATTGTAGTCCCGTTCAGTCATAAATGCCCGTTAATAGCTGTAAAATTAGTAATGTAACTAAACTTTGATTAATTGTACGATTGCCGGCTTTAAAAGTTACACGCGCACGAAAATTTGAAGTATAAAATCGAAACCTGATTATTTTCGCCTCATGCAACTGACTGATGTTACGAACGCAGCGCTGGCCAAAAAGTTTCTTGCGGTAAACGTACTGATGAATAAGAATAACGGAAACTATATCCGTCCGCTTGATAGTGAAGTGAACGACATTTTTGATGCGGCAAGGAATAAGACTTTCAAATATGGAGAAGCGAAAAGGTGGATACTGCAAGATGATAGTGGACGGTTGATTGGAAGAATTGCCGCCTTTACAAACTCTAAATACGTTAATCACGGTACTGAATTTCCGACCGGCGGCATTGGCTTCTTCGACTGTATCAATGACGACGCCGCGGCGAAAAAATTGTTTGACATCGCAAAAGAATGGCTGCAAAGCAAAGGAATGGAGGCGATGGACGGCTCCATCAACTTCGGTGATCGTGATAAGTGGTGGGGTGTAATGGTGGAAGGGTTTGACAGGGAGCCGATCTACGGCATGCCTTTCAATCCGCCGTACTATGACAAGCTTTTTGAGACTTACGGTTTCAAAAATTATTACAATCAATATTATTATGCAATGGGCGTGCGCGACCAGTTGCCTCCCCGCTTTGCTGAGCGATATCAGAAGTTCAAATCGAAACCCGGGTATGAAGCGAGGTATATCAGCAGAAAAAATCTTGAAAAACATGCTGAGGAATTCGCAACAGTTTACAACGCAGCCTGGGCACAGCATGGTGAAGCAAAAGAGATCCGGCCGAAAGATGTAATGAGACTATTTAACAAGATGAAGGCAGTGATGGACGAACGCCTTATTTGGTTTGCTTATTACAAAGATGAACCCATCGCGATGTGGATCAATATTCCTGACCTGAATCAATACTTCAAGCATTTCAACGGGAAACTTGGTTTGATAGAAAAACTCCGTTTGTTATGGATGAAAAAAAATCATGCGTGCAAAGTCTTCACCGGAGTTGCTTTTGGGATCGTTCCAAAATTTCAATCGTTGGGCATCGATTCGTTCATGATATATGAAGCGTCTTTAATCATTCAACCCGATCACAGGTATGAGAAATATGAAATGGGCTGGGCCGGCGATTGGAATCCAAAAATGGTAAACATTTACAAGAGCCTAGGCGCATCACAAAGCCGGCGTATGGTCACGTACCGATATATCTTTGATGAAAGCAAACATCCGTTCGAGAGACACCCGGTTATGGAGTACAAATAGTCCGGTAATTTTCAATAATAAACGCTCAATGTTTCAATGACCAATGAAACGATTATAGTAAACGGTTTACATCTAAATTGAACGTTGATCATTGCAAATTAAACATTGAAAATTTTCAGCATCGATGGGCAAAGATACCTGGAGCTATGTTATCCGATCGCGAGTCTAAGATCGTCAATAAGATCCTCTGCATCCTCAATGCCTACGCTCAACCTGATGAGCGAATCCTTTAAACCGTTCTTCAGCCTTTCCTCTTTCGGTATTGATGCATGAGTCATGGTTGCCGGGTGATTGATCAAACTTTCGACACCGCCAAGGCTCTCTGCGAGTGAAATAATTTTCGTTGACGACACGACTCTTTTGAGTTCTGCAGCGCTGTCATCTTTTAATTCAAAACTAAGCATGCCG
>DASQJI010000551.1:0-5779 GCA_035631175.1 Parafilimonas sp. | reverse complement strand
TCAAACAGCCGAAAAGCTACAAATGGGTGGATCCTGTCTCTGTGATTGGCAGGTGTGCCATGGATACAAGATTGGCAATACGGCACATTCAACACCTGAGAGTGGCCTGTGCCATGTTGGATTTCGCTGTGTGAAGGATGTAGAGTAGTTGCAAGCCGCAGGTTGCACGTTACCGTGACACTGTATGATAGCAACCCCGTCAGTCTTTATTATCTTTCCTCGTTCTCCAATCTCAAGAGACTTCAAACAAATCGTTCCGTCTTTGCGTAACTTGGAAGCTTCGCGTGAAACAGCATGACACATAAAACGAAAGGCATTGTCTTACGCACCATCAAATATGGTGAAACGAGTGTGATCACTGCTGTGTATACTGAGCTTTTCGGCTTACAGAGTTATATCGTAAAGGGCGTTCGTCAGACCACAAAAAAATCGGAGGCGAAAAGCGGCTACTTTCAAGCAGCGGCGATGCTTGACATGGAAGTGTATCACAACGAACTTAAGAATCTGCAGTTCATTAAAGAATACAAATGGAGCTATTTGTACCAAAAGGTTCTTTTTGACGTAATGCGTAATACCGTCGCCCAGTTCATGATAGAATTGTTTCAGCGCAGCATTAAGCAGCCGGAGGCAAATCCTGAATTGTTTTATTTGCTCGAAGGAAGTTTACTACAAGCCGACAAAGGGTCAGATGCAATTGTTGCGAACCTGCCTTTGTATTTCACCCTGCACCTTGCAACCGAGCTCGGATTTCAACTGCATGGGACGTACACGCCAGCCACGGCGGTGCTTGATCTGCAGGAAGGCATGTTTGTTGATCAGAGCCCATCCCATTCAAATTATATTACAGATATTCTTGCAGAAACTGCGTCCAGGATTCAGCATATAAATTTCTACAACGATCTGGAAAATATTAAACTGAACCGCGAGTTGCGACGACAACTACTTGATGGTTTGCTTCAATACATTTCTTACCATGTAACTGACTTCAAAGAATTGCGAAGCCTTCCAATTTTGCAGGAAATATTAAATTAAGGAGGCTATCAAATTTAAAAAATCATGAAGTTCAATTCAACTTCGTGAAACTTCGTGCCTTGCCGCCCTGGTGGTTTGTAAAATTTGAACCACCAGGTCTCGAAGCCACGAAGAATACAGGAAGAAAATCAATTCGCGATTAAGATCCACCACGAAAAATTCTGTTACGCTAGTTTGTTGCCGGAATATATAGCAACCACGTCGCCGTCATGCCCGGCCCGACCGGGCATCTGCTCTGGGTAATTTTGAGAGGCCAAGAAATATAACCTTTCCATCCGGGATTGAAATCCGAAATCAATTTCAAACTGAACACCTCGCAATGTCATTCCCGCGAAAGCGGAAACCCCAATTTTCGGAGCATTATATAACGAAGAATTTCTTATAATAGGCGACATTGTATTTAGCAACTGTTTCAATCCACAATCCAACATCCTAAAATCCTAAGAGATATCCGATCATTGGCATTCCGGATCTATTAAGCCACCGTTCGGATATGACGGTGAAAAAATGTTTTATCGTTATAAAAGACTCACCATAGTGGACCTTGCCGGCTATGACCGGAATGTGCTTCTACGGACACTATTATACTGCAAGCATCGCGATCATTCGACTCAATCTTAAATAGCACAGCACGTTAATATTTTTCACTTCTTTATGAACAAGCGCTGCGTCTTTGAGTCGCCCGTTAAGATTTGCAAAATATATGTTCCGGCTGTAAGATTACGAATATCCAGCACCTGCTTAATACTTCCTGACTGAGCAGTCGCTGATTTTTTCAAAACCAACTTGCCTTCAGCCGAGTATATGTTCAACTGCGTACTGCCTGCGACGCCGTTGAGTTCAACATTCATCCAATCTTTCACGGGATTAGGAAATATCTTTATCAATATTTTGCTGAGAGCAATTGTTCTTACTTCGCTAAAAGAATATGTGCCATCTCTATCCACTGATTTCAACTTATAAAAGTTGTTTCCGGCAGAAGGCTGATCATCCTCAAAACTGTATTGTGTTGATGCGGCCTGCGAGCCATGTGCAGCAACCGTTGTAATGAGTTTATAATTTATGCCATCACTGCTCCTGTAAAGTTCAAATGATCTCGTATTTATTTCCCCTGCTGTAACCCATTCAAGTCGAACAGCGTTATCTTTTTCTGTTGCCGTAAAGGAGATCAAGGTTACAGGCAAAACATCACAGATGCTTGCATAGATACCGTCTGCGTCAATAAGCGCGTACGGAGTAACGGATACAGTGGTGTTTGCATTAGTTACATTTACAACCCGGGTTGCAGGCTTACCAAAATCACTGTCGCTTCCCATGCCCAAAGTTGCACCGCAAATATTAGCGCCGGTGTCAAAACGTGCAAGCAGAAAATCCTGTTTGCCACTATTACCAATGAAACCAGCCGCAGCATAACCACTGTCACTTGTATTTACAATATCGAGGGCTTCTGATGAAGTTACATCATCAGTAAGGATCTTCGTCCATAACACCGACCCGGTGGTGTCAATTTTGGTTGCAAAGATATTTTTTGCAGTGCCGGATGGAGAGGGGATGCTTCCGCTTATTAAGAGCTGTTTATCGTTTGTTTCTGTTATCGTTCTGCACACATCCGTGTTCGTGCCTTTAATGCGCTTAGCGAATCTGAAATTCCCGACGCTGTCGGTTTTGAATACATACATGAAAGAGTATTGTGGGTTGCTATTAAGATCGAATGTGCTGCCTGCAACTGCATAACCCCCATCAGAGGTTTGCACAAGATCACTGGGAAAATCTGTGCTTTCGTCTCCAATAGATTTTGCCCATGTAAAGTTTCCTGCTTTATTAAGCTTAATAAGAAAAATATCATAGTAGCCATTAGTGGTCTTCTGATTCACAACCACAGCATACCCACTGTCTTTTGTAACAACCAATTGTTGGACGGCAGGATAAAAACTTCTGTCAAAAACAAACTTTGACCATTCAAGATTCCCGGCGCTGTCGGTTTTTACAACATACCCCCAAGAACCGTTATTATAGGTAGAGGCCGAACCTGCCAAAACGTAGCCTCCTTCAGGAGTCTGCGCTATGGCATGTGCATCGTGCCTGGTATTTGCAGAATAAAATTTTGACCATTCCACGTTGCCCGCTGCATTTATTTTCAGCATAACCAAAGAGCTGTTATTACCTCCGCTCACACCGCCAACAACACACCCTCCATCTTTGGTTGCCGCGACGCAATTTGCATGATCGTAATCTGTACCGCCAAATCTTTTATTCCATAACAAGTTTCCATGATTGTCGAATTTGACTATATACATATCAGATTTCGAAAGTCCAAAAGAATAAGTATCTCCTGCTAAAATAAAGCCGCCATCCGTTGTTTGTGCCATTGATGTCGCATAATCATTTCCGGTGCCGCCTACAGATTTTTGAAACGTTTCCTGTGCAAACAGGTGGGTAAAACTTAAAAGAAGGCCTAAGGCAAAAAGTAAACATTTTGTCATACGGGAATTTTAAATTGATGAAATTGATTGCTTATGTTGTTTGCAGCCGCCTTATAACAGTAGAAAGTGTGCCTATATTTTTCAACAGGTTACAATAAGCAAAACACCGGGTTGCTTCCTTTCAAAACTTCCAGGTTATTATCTATGTCTAAAGCCTTTGCTTCGTTCAAAAATACTGGAATACAATTTCTTACAGCTGGATTTAATTCTATTTCTGATAGAAAAAAACTTTTGTATCTTTTGGAACAGGATAAATGTTACAGTAGTCTTGAAACCGTAGAGGCGGTGCTTATGTTATTGTTCACGAGGTTGCTGATAAGCAACACACCCGGTTGTTTTCTCTTTTCAAAACTCCCCAGTTTATCGTCCATGCCAAGGGCCTTTGCGCCGTTGAGAGTTCCCCATTGAAGCAAGTCGTTCATTTGAACGAACGGAAAATTTTTGTGAAGTGTTTTTATCTCATGTAAAATATTTAAGCCGGTGTTGCTTGCATAGCTGTCGGTGCCCAATATGATATTGCGTCGATTTTGTATCAACAACTCAACCGGTGGCAGCTTGTTTTCGATGTACATGTTTGCATTTGGACATAAGCACCAATAATTAGGATGCCCGTCTTTCACCGCTTGCTTAAGCGCAAAGTCAAGGTCCTCTTGTGTAGTACAGGTGTTATGGACTAGAATAAGTTTCCTGGCTTTTTTAAGGAATGGAAGATACGTCTGCAGGCTGCTGTTGTCACACGGTTGAAAAAAATCCGTATTGATATGAAGTTGATCATACAGTCTCAAAAAATCGCCGGTCTTGTTTCTGTAGAGTTCGTCTTCAGCGAGGCTTTCCTGGTTATGGATTGAAATTATTTTTCCGGCGGAAACATCACCGATAAGCTGGAACATCGAAGGGCTAACGGTATAGGGTGCATGCGGCACAATCGAACTATTTGAGGCAAAGCCCGCGTCGCAGAATTCTTTATACACAGACACGTAGGGGGCGATCCTTTGCCGCGCATTATCTTCAGTGAAACCAAGTACCTCGATAAAGTTGTAATAGCCGATCCTGCTTTTCAATTTTACATTGATGGAATTGTTTGTATTGCACACATCGCCAACTGCAACAATACCGCTGTTAAACATTTCTGCATCCGCAGTAAGCATTGCGGTCTGAATTTCGTCATCAGTTGAAGAACGGAGGCTTACCACCTTGATAAGGAAGTCAACGAGGCCAGTGCCGGGTTCGATAACATTTTTCAGGTGACTTAATTCCAGATGACAATGGCAGTTAACAAATCCAGGAGACAGCAGGCCTTCGAAAACTTCCACATCATCACCTGCATCCGTTAACTGGACGATCTCTTGAACAACCCCATCCTCATTAGTGATCAAGACGCTATTTTGACCGAGGACATGGTTGCCCGTAAACAATAAGTCCGCTTTAAACTTTCGATAAGGCATGCCGTAAAATTAAGCGGATGAAAATATATAAATTGCGCCTCGTTTTCGAAGTTTAAAAGTTTGAATCTTACAACGATTTCAGCGTTCTGTTAGGCATTGAAACTTTTAAACTCAGAACGGTGAAACTATTAAAATGACTGATCAGTTAGAAGCGATAAAGGCCAGGTTTGAGCAGGTTGGTGTTGCGTTAACCAATCCGGCGATCATCAACAATAAAAAAGAATTTGAAAAATTTAGCAGGGAATACCGGCAGCTGGAAAAGATCGTAGCCCCTTTTGAGGAATACAAAAAGGTCACTGTTGAATATGATTTTGCGAAGGACGGTTTGAACAGCAGCGATGCCGATATGCGTGAACTGGCAAAAATGGAACTGCCTGAACTGGAGGAAAAAAAGTCTGCGCTGGAAAAACAACTGACGAAACTTTTGATCCCGAAAGATCCGCAGGACGACAAGAACGCGGTACTTGAAATTCGTGCCGGTACCGGCGGCGACGAAGCCAGCTTGTTTGCAGGTGACCTGCTTGGCATGTACCTGCGTTACTGCGGCCAAAAAGGATGGAAGACTTCGATCATTAGTGAAAACGAAGGAACAGTCGGCGGTTATAAGGAAGTCGTGGTTGAAGTATCGGGTGAAGATGTGTACGGCACATTAAAATTTGAGAGTGGTGTGCATCGTGTGCAGCGCGTGCCGCAGACAGAAACGCAGGGGCGGGTTCATACATCTGCAGCAACCGTCGCCGTAATGCCCGAAGCCGAAGAGGTAGATTTTGAATTAAACCCCGCCGATGTGAAAATGGAAACGGCACGCAGCGGCGGCGC
>DASQJI010000550.1:0-1756 GCA_035631175.1 Parafilimonas sp. | reverse complement strand
AAAATTGTGCAGTGGGTTGATTCATTAAACTGCTCCATGTTCTTCCGAAATTGAAAGTGATCTCACCGCCACCGTCATCGGCCCAAGCAACATTGTCTGAATTATTTGGGTTGATCCACAGATCGTGTGTATCACCATGGTTTACGTTCACACGGCTAAACGTTTTGCCACCGTCAATCGATCTCATCATCGGCGCATTCAGCACATAAACAACATCCTGGTTTTTCGGATCTGCAAATACTTCCATATAATACCATGAACGCGACGTGATGTTTTGGTCGTTGCTCATCAGGTTCCATTTCTTGCCTCCATCATCTGAACGGTATAAACCTGCTTTGGATTTTTCTGCTTCAACGATAGCATATACACGATTTGGATTTGAGCGGCAAACAGATAATCCAATCTTGCCAACCTGGTCAGGAAGTCCGTCAATTATTTTCTTCCAGTTCTCTCCTTCATCCGTGCTCTTCCATATCGCGCAGCCCGTCCCTCCGCTTTCTACTTTCCAGGGATACCGGCGGTGTTGCCATGTGGCGGCGTAAAGAATTCTGGGATTCGTTGGGTCCATCACCAAACTGCTTGCACCGGTGTTTTCATCCACGTACAAAACTTTCTTCCAGGCTTGCCCGCCATCTGTTGATTTGAAAACACCGCGTTCTGCATTGGGGCCATGCACAGCTCCTTGTGCAGCTACATAAACGACATCAGAATTGTTGGGATTGATAACGACATCTGATATATGCCGCGAATTTGTAAGCCCGACATTCTTCCATGTTTTTCCGCCGTCGTTAGATTTGTAAACACCATCACCGAAGGAAGTCATCACACCGCGAACAGCATGTTCACCTGTTCCGACATAAATCACATTTGGGTCTGAATTTGAAACGGCGATATCACCGATGGAACCGGTATGAAAATAATTATCAGAAATATTTCGCCACGTAATTCCGCCATCGTCAGTCTTCCAAACACCGCCACCGGTATAACCGGCAAAATAAATCTTATCATTGCCCGTTACGCCGCTAATAGCGTTCGCACGCCCGCCCCTGAATGGGCCGACGTTGCGCCATTTTAATCCGTGAAAAAGGGAATCGTAGTTAACTGGTGGCTTTTGCTTTGTTTGTTTTTGAGAGAATGCAGATTCATATACAAACAAAGCGATAGCAGAAAGTAGCAAGAGCTTTCTCATGTGCATTTAGCGTTTAGGCGTTAAAATTATTGAAGACGGTTGAATAAGTAACAAATGAAAACTGCACCATCTGTCGATCAACTCATTTTCTGCATGAGGCGCCCTGCCAAATGCGGCACACGCCGATCTGCCTGCTGTTTGTTAGAAGCGTCCCGAGGTTCGAACCATCAGTCTTTAACCAGTTTCTCCTGTATCACCTTTTCGTCTGTTTGTATCTGCACAAAATAAATTCCCGGCGATAATGCAGAAAGCGAAAATGAAAATTCATTGTATCCTTTTATGAGCGTCTTCGTTTGCGAGAATAATTTGCTTCCTACATCATTGCTGACAGTGATCACAGCTTTGGTATTTTTGATGCTGTTTATTTGAACACTAAATGCAGCATGAGCCGGGTTTGGATAAATTCTGACTGTATTAATTTCACCTTGCACTGCATTTTGCGCGAACGCTGCTGTACTAAATGTGGCAATCTTACTGAACTTCGATTTTATAAAGCCATCGGCTGTACAATACGTTTGCACCCTGAACTCATACATTGTTGAAGCAGCCAGGCCTGTTGCATTATAA
>DASQJI010000549.1:0-18056 GCA_035631175.1 Parafilimonas sp. | reverse complement strand
GGGAGCAACAGCCGTTTTTTGCGCAGCATACGTGTTCTGCAAAAGCGTTGCGTTATCCGGCAGCTTGTAATCGCTTTCAGACGGGCCTGTAAGGCTTACAAAAATGTGTGGATTTTGTTTCAGGGGTTCGGTTAATGCGTTCACTTCGTTTAGAGTGATGCCTGGCAACAACTGGTTATAATAATTGTATTCAGTCGCTACGCCCGGTATAGGCTCCTGGGTCAGAAAATTATCGATATAGTCCTGCACGAAATTGGACGATTCATTTTTATTACGGTTGTTATTTGCCTGTTCTATAAAAGCAAGAGACCTTTTGCGCGCCCTGTCCAATTCAGCTTGTGTAAAACCATATTGTTTTACGCGCTCTATTTCGCGTATCAAAACACTCAGCGCACTATCAGGCCCGTTCTTGCCAGCCACTGCAAAGCCACTGAAGCCCTCATAGCCTCTTGCATAGCTGTTAAAACTTGTTGAGGCAAATAAGAATGGCGGGTTATCGCTCCTGGTAAGTTCAGACAATCGTTGATTGAGCATCGATGTGAAAAGATTTTTTACAAGCCAGTTACGATAATCGCCGACCGTTACTTCCGGCTTTATTTGATAGAACGGGTAATCAACTTCGAGCACGAAATTGGTCGCCTCCTTGTCGGTGACTACTATGCTCTCGTCTTTCGTCCGTCCCGGCACATCCGCGAACGTTCTTTCTTTTTCTTCAGGTGGATTTTTTAAGCCACTGAAATATTTTTTTACCAGCTGTTCAGTTTTTTTGACATCAATGTCTCCGACAACGATTACAGCCATCAGGTCGGGCCGATACCAGGTCCGGTAAAAACGTTTCACCGCATCGTAGGGAAAGCTTTTTAAGATACTGTCTTTACCGATCGGTAATCGTTCTGCATACAATGAGCCTTCATATTGGATTGGAAATGTTTTTCGAAACATCCTGTCATCAGCGCCTTTACCAAGCCGGCTTTCTTCGAGTACTACTCCGCGTTCACCGTTGATCTGTTCGTCTTCAAATGAAAGGCCGCCGGCCCAATCGCGCAATACGGTTAGTCCTTTTCTGAAGTTAGCCGTATCTGATAATGGGATCGGTAATATGTATACGGTTTCATCAAAGCCGGTATACGCATTCAAATCGGCGCCAAATTCCACGCCTATGCTCTGAAGAAAATTGACGAGCTCATTTTTTTTAAAATGTTCACTCCCATTAAACGCCATGTGTTCGGTGAAGTGCGCAAGCCCTTGTTGATCCGGCTCTTCAAGAATGGCACCGGCATTCACAACAAGGCGCATCTCGGCCTTATTTTCCGGTTTTTCATTATGACGAATATAATATGTAAGGCCATTTGCCAATTTGCCTATCCGCACGGCAGAGTCGACGGGTAATTTATGCGTGAGGTCCTGGGCATGAAGGGCTGTGCTCAAAAAAAACGCTATGAGCACATAAAGAACTGAACGTTGCATGTAAAAAAGTTTAGCTACAAATATATTCGCGAAATACTTATCCGGTCAGCCGTTTATCATAATCAAATCTTAAGAAAACACGTTTGGTCGCCCGCTTTATCATTGGTGGCATCGCCTGTTGCTACGCTCAGTTCATCGTTCCGTTTTTCATGGCATCGGGACATTCGGTTTAAAGAGGCCACGTATTTTCTTTTGGGATAGTGTTCGTTCTTTAACTTGCGGGTAGTGCAACATCAAAAAAACCTATCGGAAATTTTTCTTTAAATTGCTGACGATATTGAATGGACAATCTCCATGCAATATTTTTACCACCTGAATACATATGCTCTCAAGAAAAACGAAATACGCAATCAATGCGCTTGTTTACCTTGCCCGTGAAAGCAAAAATGGGGATCCGGTACAGATCAGCAAGATCGCAGAAAGTGAAAACATCCCACGGAAATTCCTCGAGGCGATCCTCTTAGACCTTCGTCATGCCGGCATGCTCAACAGCCGCAAAGGAAAAACAGGCGGCTACTATCTTCAGCAATCGCCAAAAGAAATAAACATCGCGGATGTGATGCGCTTATTCGACGGGCCTATCGCGTTGTTGCCTTGTGTTGCCCACAAATATTATGAACGCTGCGAAGAGTGCGTGAGCGAAGAGGTATGCGGCATACGCGCCGTCTTTTCTGACGTGCGGTCTGAAACAGTAAAGATGTTGAAGAAGGCTACACTTGCAGAGATCATCAAGCGAAGTGAAACGCTGAAGAACCGCAAACCAGCTTTAAAAAAGATCGCAAAGCGCGTCTAAAAAAATTTTTGCGAAAATCCTACTAATTCGATAGGATTTATATATTTGCTCGCAAATCACCTGTTATGAAACAATTTACCTATCGAAAATTTATCTTGATTTTTGCTTCGTTCGCACTGATTGCAAGCGTCGCGAAATCGCAAAGTCCGTCACCGCTTGATACTACTAAGAAACCCGCCGCTGATACAACTAAGAAGCCGGCTCCTCAAAACACGCTGACGTTTGGTCTCGATATGAGAGTTCGCACTGAATGGAGGCATGGTTATAAATCAATACCTACGCCCGACACCACCGGTGCATACCAAATAAACCAGCGGACGCGGTTCAATGTTGATTACAAAAGCAAAGGCCTGGATGTATTTCTTTCGTTGCAGGACGCAAAAGTTTGGGGTCAGCAAGATCCAAGGGAAGGCCAAACCGGCACGAGCACTACCAATACGCCCACCACTACTTTTCCAATTTACTTTTTTGAGGCATATGCCGAACCACACTTCAACAGCAAGCTTTCGTTGAGAATTGGCCGGCAAAGGATCTCGTGGGATAACCAAAGGTTATTCTCCGAAAATAACTGGAGGCTTCCCGGCAATTCGTTCGATGCGGTAAGACTTATTTATAACAACAAAATCAATTTTACGAACGAGCTGGCGTTCAGCTATCAGCAGTCAGGAGAAAATATTTTCACTACCAAGTACCAGCCGTTGGTGCCTAACTATAAATCGTTGGTGGCCGACTATCTTAACTGGAAGCTATCCGACAAATTTATAGTGACTGCGATTAACGTAATGGATGGTTATCAAAGTTCGAATCCGGAGAAATATTCAACGACGTATCAAAGATTTACAAGCGGCGGACGTTTGGAATTCGCTTCTTATAACTGGTATCTTACTTTGGCCGCATACAAACAGTATGGGAAAGATTCAACCGGAAAAAAAATAGATGCTCATTACCTGCAGCCTGAGCTCAGGTATACGGGTAAAAGGCTTACCGTTCGCCTCGGCATGGAATATTTCAGCGGCCAGGACAGCTCCACCCACCCGGTTGAAAACAAAAGCTTCTCTCCATTGTATGGGACCGCACACAGCTTCATGGGTAATCTCGACATATTTGATGTGCCGCAGGATTTCAATTTTGCGGGAATGATAAATCCGTACCTGCATTTCTTATGGCAGAAAAATAAAGTTACCGTACGAATGGAAAATCACCTCTTCTATTCTCAATCTCAATTTGTATATAAAGGAGAAAAAATAGACAAGTATCTTGGCTTTGAAAATGACTGGAGATTTAACTACAAGCCCGGCAAGGGTGTCGTAGATGTTGAATTTGGCTTTGCCTGGGCAGCGCTTACCGAGTCCGCAGCCGTTATTAAAAAGGCAGGAGACGCCAGTTTAACGCCTTACTGGGTTTACTCCAGCGTACGCTTCACACCAACGTTTGGAAAGATCACATTCTAAAAAATAATTTGGCAGTTTAATAAAAGACAATAATTTTAATTCCTATTAAATTTATAGACTTAATCAAAATACTAGGCTATGAAAAGTAGATTTTTAATCATCACCAGTACCCTTGTAGCATTTATTACCAACTTTTATGGCGTTCCCGCCAATGCTCCCTCGCATAAGATGTCACCAAAAGTGGTATCGATTTCTTTTTCCGGCGCGTATTCACTCTATCCCCTCACGCAACTGTGGGCAGCAGAGTACAACAAGACCCATCCTGATGTACGCTTCGATATTCAATCAGGTGGCGCAGGCAAGGGTCTCACAGACTGCATCTCCGGCGGTGTTGATGTGGCCATGTTCTCACGTGAATTAACTGCGACGGAAAAGGCGCAGGTGTGGTCGTTGTGGCTTTGCAAAGACGCAATTCTCCCAACCATCAATGCAAACAATCCTTATGCGAAGCAGATCAAAATAAGAGGACTAAAAAAATCAGAAGCGCAGGCGATTTATTCAGACCAAAGCATAACAACCTGGGAAGACCTGCTTGGCATAAGCAGCAAAACACCTCACAAGATCGACGTGTACACGAGGTCTGATGCATCTGGTGCAGCCGATACATGGGCTTCTTTCTTTGGCAAGAAACAAGACGGGTTAAAAGGTATTGGAATAAACGGCGATCCTGGTTTAGCGGATGCGGTGAGGAAAGACGCAAATGGAATTGGGTTTAATAGTTATCCATTTATTTATGACATCAAAAGCGGAAAAAAATTTCCGGGCATCGATGTTATTCCGATCGACGTGAATGGCAACGGAACAATTGACGCGGAAGAAAATTTTTACGAGAACGTCAGGATTTTTGAGAAAGCGGTAAATGACGGCAAATACCCTTCACCACCTGTACGGAATCTCTATTTTCTTTTGAAAGCCGGCGCGCATGCAAAACCTGAATTACTTGAATTCTTCGAATGGGTCCTTACGGATGGTCAAAAATTCTTAGCGCAGGCAGGTTATGTGCCTTTGCCGAAAGGCGATTTGAATGCGTCCATGAAAAAGCTGGCCGCTGCAAAAACAAAAAACAACACTTGATCATTTACGGGGGTTATATGCGATACTTAGTAAACTCATGTTAAGCCAGGCTTTCATTTTCGCGCAAGCGGAATGAAAGCTTTTACTAAGTATGCTTCTTCAATCATTTACCAAGCAAAAATTTACCGCCAATGATATTGTCCAGGAGAATAACCGATCTTATTTCGGGCAAGTGGATGGCATTATGCCTGAGTTTCTTTTTTGTCTTACCGCTCGCGATTGGTACCGGGCTCGTGTTGAAGTCGCAGGGACTTGCAAAAGACAGCAGCCTGTTGCATTTGATTTTTTCATCTGATTGGGCGCCATCAGAAGGCAAGTTTGGGTTTTGGCCATTTATTGTCAGCTCTCTCTGGGTGACGATCGTAGCCCTTATCATTTCGGCACCACTTTGCCTGCTTGCTGCAATTTACCTTTCACAATTTGCGCCGAAGTGGATCCTTAAATTCATGCACCCGGTAATAGATATACTTGCAGGCATTCCTTCAGTTGTGTATGGCGTTTGGGCGTTGTTGGTCATAGTGCCGTTTGTGCGTAACACAGTCGCTCCTTTTTTTGACTCCGACTCCGTTGGCTATTGTATTCTTTCCGGCGCACTTGTGCTGGCGGTGATGAGCGTTCCATACATCCTGAATTTATTGCTCGAAGTATTTCGGCAAATACCGATAGAACTTGGAGAAGCATCGCTTGCTTTGGGCGCAACGAAATGGGAGACGATCAAAAAAGTTTTTGTGCGTAAAGGCGGCACCGGCATTTTATCAGCATACGGCCTGGGGTTTTCAAAAGCACTTGGTGAAACACTCGCCGTGATGATGGTGATAGGTAATGTTGTGCAAACACCGCATTCGATGTTTGATGCAGGATACCCGCTGCCGGCACTCGTTGCAAACAATTACGGCGAGATGATGAGCATTCCGTCGTACGATTCTGCGCTGATGTTCGGGTCATTGTTGCTGCTCATTATCATACTTATCATCAACTTTTTTTTCCGTTACATCATCTATAAATCCGAAGCCCTATGACACTAAGAAGAAAATGGGAAGAGAAATTTTTTCGCGGCTTATCCGGACTGATAACGCTGATAATAGTGCTGACATTAATACACCTCATTTGGAGCATCATAGCAAAAGGTGCGTCATCGCTTTCGTGGCAAGTGGTCTCTGAAGCGCCGAAAGGAACGTTTTATTTCGGCGGTGAAGGCGGTGGTTTTTTGAACGCGATAACGGGATCATTCTATCTCGCGATCGGCGCTACCGTACTTGCATTTGTTGTTAGTCTCCCCGTTGCTTTATTTCTCAATATATATTTGATACGGTTTCCACGACTACTGATCGCTTCACGTTTTTTCCTCGACGTACTCTGGGGTATTCCGTCTATCGTTTACGGAGCGTTTGGATTTTTAATACTGATGTACCTCGGTTACAGGAATTCGCTCGGCGCCGGCATCATCACGGTGGCAGCACTCATCGCTCCTATCATGATACGCGCGATGGACGAAGTGCTCAAAACAATTCCAATCGGTTTGCAGGAAGCATCGTATGCGTTGGGATCAACGAAAACAGAAACAGCATATAAAATATTTTTCAGGGAAGCATTACCAGGTCTTGCCACTGCCGTGCTGCTTGCGTTTGGCCGCGGGATCGGCGACGCAGCTTCCGTATTGTTTACTGCAGGATTCACAGACCTTGTTCCGCACAAATTAAGCGACCCGGCAGCTACGCTTCCTTTGTTTATCTATTACCAGTTACAATCTCCAAGCGAGAATGTTCAAAAC
This sequence comes from Parafilimonas sp., assembly GCA_035631175.1. Taxonomy (GTDB): domain Bacteria; phylum Bacteroidota; class Bacteroidia; order Chitinophagales; family Chitinophagaceae; genus Parafilimonas. The sequence continues at coordinate 11,500 of DASQJI010000549.1, read as the reverse complement.
CTTGCCTATGCAGCGGCAATAATTTTAACTATGATCGTTCTGGTCGTTAGCCTCAGTGCGCGGCTGTTAAGAACCCGCATGAAATAATCATTCAACAAAAATTCAAACGTTATGTCAACAACATCACAGGCCGTGGAGCAGACAAAAAGCGTGAGACTGCAATCCGTTTCTGCAGAAACACCGATCATCCAGATCGACAAATTGCATGTGAGCAGCAAAGGCTCCCCTATCCTGAAAAACATCAACACTACTTTTCAAAAAAATAAAATAACAGTGTTGCTTGGCCCGTCAGGGTGTGGTAAAACAACGATGCTCAAATGTTTGAACCGGTTAACCGATTTGTATCCCGACCTCAAATTAAGCGGCAGCATTCGCATCGACGGTGAGGATATCCTGGACTCATATCGGGACATAACCGCAATTCGTCAAAAAATGGGATTGTTATTACAACGTCCGTTTCCGTTACCCATGAGCATTTATGATAACATCGCCTACGGCCTGCGCATAAAAGGTGTTCGCAATAAAAAGATCATAAATGCAAAAGTTGAAAAGCATTTGAAAGAAGTTGCACTATGGCAGGAAGTCAAAGACCGTCTCAAAACTTCTGCACAGCGATTGTCAATCGGGCAACAACAACGGTTATGTTTGGCAAGAGGCCTTGCGGTGGAACCTGAAATTATTTTAGCAGATGAACCTTGTTCTGCTCTTGATCCCATTTCTTCGAGGGTTATCGAAGAGGAGTTCATAAAACTAAAAACTGACTATACGATCGTTTTGGTGACGCATATTCTTCGCCAGGCAAAGCGTCTTGCAGACAACGTGATATTTATGTACTATGGCGAAATTGTTGAAAGCGGGCCTGCGCAGCAAATATTCGAAGATCCTCAAACCGATATTTTAAAAGAATATCTCCGCGTCGGCCATTAGCCGTTCTAACCGTGACTTAATGCCTCCGCCGTGCCAACGGCAACAACTTTGTTGGTGGTAAACGTTTGAATAAACGAAGCCGCTCTTTTCAAGGAGTGGCTTTTTTTATGAATGATGAGTAACGAGTAATGAGTTTGTCAGAACATCAAACATCAAACTTCAAACATTATCTTGGCGTTTTACTCTTCGTTAACATATTAACTGTACGCTTCCGAACGATTTTGTAATGAAATGGTACAGTGGTCGTCAACGGCAAAAGACACTACCGGCATTTTTAGCCATTTATCGATTCCGTAAAACCGCTCGTCCTTAGAAAGGTCGGGTGGTATCGGTTTTGAAAAATGTATTGGCATAGGATGATACTCAAAAAAACTAATTATATGAAAACGAAATTAATCCTCGGAACTGCACTTAGCCTCTTCGTTGTTTCGGGACCGTTTCTCGCAAAGCAGCTTTCGCCTGCACAGCCGATAAGCAAAAACATTAGTGTGGAGGTATATAAAAACGCCAGCTATGTTTCCCCGGCATATTCTGATACGTATGCAACCCTGCAGGTTACAGTCGTTCGTGTTCACGGTAATGAAAGAGACACGGCCTGGCAACACACCTTCGCACCTAAGCAGCTTAGTCAATATCCGGCATCTGATAAACCGATGGTCCAGAAAATCTCTATCCCGAATGTGAATGACCGGAAAGAAAAACTGGAGATCTATTACAGGCTTACCTACAACACAAACGGAAGCGTGCTTGATTTTCTGAACACGACCATGATAGGCAAAGGACAACAAACCGGTCAACTCAATATTAAGATCTAACTTTTTGTAGTTATATTCAGCAGTAGGTTCAGGGTGGTATGCAATACCACCTTTTTATTTGTGAGCGGGTTTCACATTCCGCTCACTTGTTTTGCTTATCTTCTTTGTTGTCGCGTAGAGAACCACGGCCGCCAGGTAAGCAACCAGGTATATCTGTGCCGCCTTGCGCAGGACGTTCAATGCAGCAACCACACTTAATTCGAAGTTTTTGTTATCGGTCGCGTAAGCGAAATAAAACGCGCAGAACACGACAAACCCGGCGATTAGCCCCAGCAGGTACCTTTTTGTCTCGTAAATAAGAAGTAACGTGATGGCAAAAGCCCCCAGGTAGTTCCAAAATTGATTATGCACGGCAGCAGTTTTGAGTTTGGTGAAACAAGTTAAGAAAAAAATCAAAAATTTTGACATCCTGTCATTTCTATTTAGTTGGTATTTTCTTTGTTTTGCACCTTGAGCACTTAAAAATTAAAAGATCTTCCATTTAATCATTTAAAATTCTCCCAGTTTGCGGGAGACGAAAGCAACTAATATGCAAAAAGGACAGATAAGAGTACATACGGAAAACATTTTCCCGATCATTAAGAAATTTCTTTACAGCGACCACGATATTTTTTTACGTGAGCTCATCAGCAACGCTGTAGATGCCACCCAAAAATTAAAAACACTTTCGTCGATCGGCGATGCCAAAGGTGAACTTGGAGATCTGCGGATCGAGGTGGTCTTGGACGAAAAAGAAAAAACGTTGAGCATCGTCGATCGCGGTATTGGCATGACGCAGGAAGAAGTGGACAAATACATAAACCAGGTTGCATTCAGCAGTGCAGAAGACTTCCTCGAAAAATATAAAGACGCGAACATCATAGGGCATTTTGGTTTGGGTTTTTACAGCGCCTTTATGGTGAGCGACAAAGTTGAGATATATTCAAAAAGTTACAAAGACGAACCTGCCGTGTATTGGAGCTGCGATGGAACGCCGGAATTCGAGTTATATCAAATTGAAAAGCCGGACCGGGGCACACGGATCGTTTTACACATCAACGACGACAGCAAAGAATTCTTAGAGGCGACCAGGATCAGGTCCATCCTTGAAAAATTCTGTCGCTTTTTACCGGTACCAATCTACTTTGAAGACAAACAAATAAATAATGTAGCGCCACTCTGGACAAAGAAACCTTCCGAGCTCACCTCACAGGATTACCAGAACTTTTATAAAGAACTATATCCCTTTGGCGAGTTGCCCCTATTCTGGATCCATTTGAATGTTGACTACCCGTTCAACTTAACCGGGATTTTATATTTTCCGAAGATCAAGCAGAGCTACGAGATCCAAAAAGACAAGATCCAATTATACAGCAACCAGGTGTTTGTAACGGATGAAGTAAAGGATATCGTCCCGGAATTTTTGATGTTGCTTCACGGCGTTATTGATAGCCCGGACATTCCACTGAATGTAAGCCGTAGTTATTTGCAGGGCGATCCAAACGTTAAAAAAATCAATGCACATATCACGAAGAAAGTTGCGGATAAGCTCGAAGAGATATTTAATAAGGAGAGAAAAGAATTTGAAGAAAAGTGGGAAAGCCTCGGGCTCTTCGTGAAGTATGGAATGATGACCGACGATAAGTTCCTGGAGAAGGCCAACAAATTCTTCATCATGGAAGATGCAGCAACGAAAAAATTTTACACGATTGATGAATACAGAGCGGAAACAGAAGCGCTGCAAAAAAATAAAGACGGTAAACTCGTTACGCTGTACACTACTGATCCCGTGCAACAGGATAGTTACATAAAGGCATCCGCAGATAAGGGATACAAAGTTGTAAAAATGGAAACAATGATCGATGCGGCATTCATCAATACAATCGAGATGAAATGGGAGAACACCACGTTCAAGAGAGTGGATGCCGACATCGTCGAAAACCTTATCGATGCACAAGAAAAGAATGAAAGTGTTCTTAATAAAGACGAAGAAGCAAAACTAAAAGAGTGGTTTGGCATGCAAGTGCCAGAAATGCATGTGACAGTTGAGATCAAAGGCTTGAGCCCCGAAAGTGCGCCTGTTGTTGCAACACGCCCTGAATTTATGCGTCGCATGAAAGACATGGCAAGTCTTGGCGGAGGCATGACAGCCTTTTATGCACAAATGCCCGATGAGGTTACTCTTACCGTCAACGGTAACCATCCGATATATCAGCAACTTCTTAAAGAAGAAAATAAAGACAAGCTGAACAAGCAGGTCCGGAGCCTGGCAGATCTTGCGTTGCTTTCTCAAGGTTTACTAAAAGGCGAAGAGCTGACGAACTTTATCAGCCGCAGTGTTGAATTGATGCAGGGAAAGACAAAGAGCAATATTATTTTGGAAGTGTAGGGTCAGCTCATTTGTGAAGAGATTGCTGTTGAGTAGTTGCCCGAACAATTTGGCTTTATCATCAGGTCATAGTTCGTGGTCAACACATATGATTTCAAAACACAGAACTCCACCGAAGCCCGGTGGAGTTCTCTTATGGAGTTTGCAATCGTAGAGACCTTGAAGCTTGAAAAAAGCCGTTAAATATAGAACTTTTTTATTCAGCCAAAGGTGATGCGGATAAAATTTCCGACGATACTTTCTGAGCAAACTCTTTAAAATTCTGCGCAAACAAACCCGCGAGCATCCGCGCTTGCTTATCATAATCATTCTTGTCAGCCCACGTGTTGCGCGGATTCAACAACGCGTCCGGAACGCCCGGACATGTGCACGGGATCATCATTCCAAAAATTGGGTGTTTTTCATACTCAGCCCTGTTCAACGAGCCACTTAATGCTGCCTGCACCATGGCACGTGTATATTTTAATTGAATACGGCTGCCGGTTCCGTAGGCGCCTCCGATCCAACCGGTATTCAGCATCCAGACATTTACGTTATGTTCCCTCATTTTCTTTCCAAGCATTTCAGCGTATACCGAAGGATGCAAAGGCAAAAACGGCGCACCGAAACAGGTGCTGAATGTTACTTTAGGTTCGGTGATCCCGATCTCGGTCCCCGCAATTTTTGCTGTGTAACCGCTGAGAAATTGGTACATCGCCTGGCCAGGCGTAAGACGACTTATCGGCGGAAAAACACCATACGCATCACACGTCAAAAAGAAAATATTTTTGGGATGACCACCAACCGCAGGAAACACTGAATTAGAAATATAATCGAGGGGATAACTGACCCTTGTGTTTTCGGTGATTTTTTTGCTGGAGAAATTTATCCGGTTCGTACCGTCAAAGAAGCCAACGTTCTCAACCAGCGCTCCCGGTCGGATGGCATGAAAGATCTCGGGTTCTTTATCTTCGCTCAAATCAATACACTTCGCGTAGCACCCTCCTTCGAAATTAAACACGCCTCTGTGTGTCCAACCGTGTTCGTCGTCTCCTATCAACCTTCTGTCCGGGTCGGCGCTCAAAGTTGTTTTTCCGGTTCCACTCAGCCCGAAGAAAATAGCTACGTCGTCATCCTGCCCAATGTTCGCACTGCAGTGCATGCTGAGAACATTCCTGTTTTGTGGAAGCAGGTAATTTAAGATCGTGAAAATTCCTTTTTTTATTTCGCCCGTATAGCCGGTGCCGCCGATCAAAATAGTTTTGTGGCCAAAGGAGATGATCGCAAAATTCTGCTGACGGGTGCCGTCGGTTGTTGGATTTGCTTTAAAAGAAGGCGCATGTATAACATGCCAGTCCGGTTCAAAATTTTCCAATTCGTGCCCGCGTGGCGCTATGAACATGTTGGAAACAAAAAGGTTACTCCACGGATTTTCATTCACTACCCGAATTTTGAGCCGGTATGTGGGATCAGCACAGGCATAGCAATCACGCACCCATACTTCTTCCTGGTCATCAAGAAAGCGCAGCATTTTGTTTTTTAACTGCAAAAAGTATTTGTCTTCAATAGGCAGATTGAATGTGTTCCAAAAGATACGATCGGCTATCAAGCTATCTCGCACCACGAACTTGTCTTTCGGACACCGGCCCGTGAATTCTCCGGTATTTACACATAATGCGCCGCTATCACTCAGAACTCCTTCTCTCCTTTTTAGCGTTTGTTCTGCTAGTTCTTCATAAGAAAGCTGGTAATTGACATAGGTTTTGCTGAATCCGACCTTTTTTGACCCCCTGCCAGAAACCGCCACAGATGCTATTGACATAATGCAAGCAATTGATTTAATGGATGGGCAAAAGTATCAAACAAAAACTTACTAGCGTTAGTTTTTTTAATAAAAATGTATACCATAGCGGGCGGCGGATGGGGATTGACGTTTATGCACAATCGATTGCAACTATTTCGCGTGGCCGTCTTTAAAAAATGAATTGAATTAAGGAACTCTTAAACTTTAAATTCAGCATCAGTCAAAATAATCTCTAATTTTATGGCGCTATTAAAAAAACTCAAATGAAAAAGATTACGTTATTAATTGCTTGTGTAATTGCAATTACAACACTCCGTGCCCAGGCTCCTCAAGTTGCTGACAATGATATCTCCAAGGTTGTTCAATTTAAAGAACTTGACCATGACTTTGGAAAGATCCCGTATGGTAAACCTGCTGAATTCACACTGGAAATGAAAAATGTCTCTTCCGATTCTGTAACGATCGAAGACGTAAAGGTTGGATGTGGCTGCACTACCCCTAAATGGCAGCCGGGTCCTTATCCTGCTGGCCAGGACTTCAACATAACCATTGGCTTTAACGGGTACACGGAAGGTACTTTCAATAAAGTGGTAACTATTTACTTCAAAGGCGGTTTGAGCCAACTGATAAAATTCCACGGCGAAACGTTCAAAACACCCGATAACCCGGCCCCTGGTAATGCTGCTGTTGACCAATTAAAATCCGGAGGAAACTAATTTATGCGATTATTGTTAAGCTGCATCACCGCCCTGCTGTTCATTTCTGCGAGCGCCCAATCAGACAGTGTTTCGCAGGTTGCAAGTTTCAAATCGACTGCGCACTCTTTTGGCAAAATAAAACAACACGTTCCCGTAACTACTGAGTTCAAGTTCACGAATACGAGTGATAAGAACGTGATCGTGGAAACCGCAACGGCTGAATGCGGTTGTACAACGCCGGAATATCCAAAGACACCCATCGAAAAGGGGAAAACTGGTGAAATAAAAGTCACCTATAATGCGGAAAGTCCCGGAAAATTTACAAAAAGAGTTACAGTAAAATTTGCGAATGTAAAGCAACCGATCATTCTTACCATTGAGGGTGAAGTAGTAACCGCACCTTAAAATAATTAATGAAAGATAAGAGACCGCCTAAGATAACGAGGCGGTTTTTTTATGCAAAATAGGTCTCTTTGCCGATCGAGATATACTGAATTCCTCCGGTTGTCATCCCGATTTGGCGTTAATCAAATTATTGTTTCGGCCGTTTGTGGCAAACCTGTAGTTTCAGTTGAAACAAATTTATCCCACATGAAGAAAATATCTCTACTCGCGGTTTTCGTTTGCGGTGCCTGCGTTCTTTCCGCGCAACTTACAGTGCCGCCTAATGGCGGAAATAAAAAGGCTGTGGTAGGTGAACGCATCGGGATAACCGATGTAACGATTCATTACGATCGTCCCGGTGTAAAAGGCCGCGACGGTAAGATTTGGGGCCAACTTATACAAACCGGGTATAATGATCTTGGTTTTGGAAATACCAAAACAGCTCCCTGGCGTGCAGGTGCGAATGAGAACACTACTATCGAGTTCTCAACGGATGTAAAGATCGAAGGCCAATCTTTGCCTGCGGGTAAGTATGCCTTTTTCATTGCCTATGACCCGAATGAATGCACGCTCATCTTCTCCAAAAATTCAAGTAGCTGGGGAAGTTTTTTCTATGATGAGAAAGAGGATGCCTTGCGTGTTAAGGTAAAACCGGTTGCAACAGATAAAAGTGTCGAGTGGTTGAAATACGAATTCACTGCTGAGACTGACAGTTCTGCGACAGTTGCACTGCAATGGGAGAAGCTGATGATCCCTTTCAATATACAGGTAGATATGAAAGCAACACAGCTTGCTTCATACAGGAATGAATTGCGTACCGATAAAGGGTTTATGTGGGAAAGTTGGGCGCAGGCTGCACAATGGTGTGTAGACAACAACATCAATCTTGAGCAGGCGCTTCTTTGGAGCGATACCGCAACAAGCCCAAATTTTGGTGGCGATCACAGCTTCAGATCATGGAGTACAAAAGCGGAGGTGCTTGACAAACTTGGAAGAACTGACGAAGCGGATGCAGCAATGAAGAAAGCACTTCCATATGCGGGCGTTTTTGAAATGCATCAGTATGGCAGGCAATTGCTTGCGCAGAAAAGGAATAAAGAAGCGCTGGAAGTATTCAAGATGAATTATGATAAAAATCCGGATCAGTTTGTAACACTCATGGGATTGACACGCGGTTATGCAGCAAACGGCGACACAAAGAGTGCGCTAAAATACGCAAACCTCGCCTTGCCGATGGCGCCTGACCCGCAGAATAAGAGCAACGTTCAAACTTTAATTCAGAAACTACAGGACGGAAAGGACATCAATTAATTTTCCAGGGCCGGTGGCTGGAGGTACCGCCAGCCATCTTTATCCAAACGGTTTAAAGATCATCACAAAAAGAAAACTGAGGATAATAAAAAGCAGTCCTGCAAAAAACACCTTATACGCGATGTCGAGGTAGCCGAATTTTTTGGACAGTACTTTTCTCACGAGGAATGATTCTTTTATGAGCTCGTCGAAAACAAATTTTTTATCGCCCCGGAAAAGCTCGAGCATATCGCTAGAATATTTATCGATCGTTACATGTTTAAAACCAGGGTCCAGTTTATCGAAACTTCCAAAGAAGAAAGGCTCCCGGTCATACGTCACATCTTTCAATGAAGATTTGTTCAATGGTTTACTGGCGAGAATGCCGTAAAATATGGTAATGCCGGCAACGATCAACACCGCTGCCACTGGAATGATCATGGAGTGGAGGCTCTCTACATTTTTGGCAACGAAACCAATTATCACCGACGCAAGGATCGAGTTTACCTGGATAAGGAGATTGGCTTTTCTATCTGCCAGTTCAACAAGGTTGAGATAATTTCTGAAAGCGATCTTGAAAAGGTCTTCGCTTTCTTTATCGAGCAAAACATCACCCGATGCCTTGTCATGGCCTTTCTTTTCTTTTGCCAGCTCCGCATGCAACTTATCGATGCGCCTTTCGAGCTCAAAGTAGTTTTTACTGCGTTGCGTGCCATACTTTCGATTCGCACTGCGTGTGAAAAATGTATGGGTGATAAAATACCCCTTGCAGAATTGCAACCACTCGAGGTCGCTGTATGTTTTATTCGCGGCCCTTTCAAGCTCTATACGAAGCAGGCTTAACCGTTCGAGTGCATCGGGCATTGCGAGAAACAAGTCCTTGCCATCTCTCAAAACTTCTTCAATATGGTTTTGCGGAAGCTTGCCGTTCGTGAAGAAATCAACGTAGTATTGAAGTTCCTTAACTTCCCGCTCGGGCAAATGATGTTCACCAATAAACTTCGCGATAAGCGTTTCATTGTGTATCTCGTCGTTGTCGAGAGGCTGTGAACTTAGCTCGGATAATATTAACGCCGTTACTCCAATCTCGTAATCTTCTTTGTCGACTTCCTCAGCTTTGCCAATTTCTTTACATGAACTAATGGTCTCGTTCACGAACCTGAAATCGTGAAAGACAAAAACATCCTTGTGCGATTCGATAAATGTGTATAAAAAATCCTGAGCTGTCTTAATCAAATTTATGTCCTGCTTGTTCATAAGCTATGAGTTGTTCGCGTTCTCATTGGAAGGTAAAAAATAATCTCCTGGAAGCAAAGTGCTCACCCGAATCAGTGTGTTTATCTTTTAATGCTATCGTCATTTCTTGATTCCTTATTCAGATTCAACAAACAAGCACCAGGTATTCCCATGCTTGCAGTTCAAACGATTGAACATTATCTAATTTATAATTGATCTCTGAAAAAAGATGTGTGTATGCGCCTTCAAGTAACGGATGAGTGATCCGGAACTGAAGCCTGTCGCGATTACTAAGGTTTAAGATAACGAGCACCTTTTTTGTTCCCGCTACACGAAAAAATGCGAATATATTTTCCGCATAGTCGGTGGGGATCGTCTCGATATTACCACGCTCACACAACGCAGGGTGCGAAGAATTGAGCTGTAAAAGCTTTTTATAAAACTTCTGAAGCCCAGGCTCTGCGTTCGACCATTCTATCTCGTCTTTTTCAAAAAACTTCAAGCGCTTAAGATTGGGTAACTCCTGCCCGCTGTAAACCATCGGAACACCATTCCACATACAGGTAAACACAGCAAATATTTTTGCAGCATCTCCATATTTCTCGTACTCACTGCCGTTCCAACTATTCTCGTCGTGATTCGATGTGAAAAAAAGCTTGCGGGCGCCGGCCGGATAGTCGTTATATGATTTCAATACGTCTTTCATATCCTGTAATGACGCTGATCCTTTCGCAAGCTTTTCGCTCACATGCATCCATTTCCAGGCATATGTCACATGGAATACTTTGTGATATTCGGGCACCTCGCATTCAGCCAGCCAAAAAAGTGACCTGCCAGTCTCGCATTGTTCTCTTGCCTGCACCCAAAAGTCAAGCGGCACGAGGTGCGCCATATCGCAGCGAAAACCATCGATGTTGCATTCGTCTAACCAAAACTTCATGCAACGTATCATCTCTTCCCGCAGTTCTTTGTTGCTATAGTTGAGATCGATCACATCCTGCCAACCGTGCTTTTCCGTAAAATTTCCGGCCTCATCTTTTTCATACCAATCCGGATGCTCTCTCGTCCAATGGTGATCATACCCAGTATGATTTGCTACCCAGTCAATGATCAGTTGCATTCCCAATTCATGCGCCTGGTCAACTAGTTTTTTAAAATCGTCGATCGTTCCAAACTCGGGATTGATCGACGTGTAATCGCTGCATGCGTAATAACTGCCGAGCGAACCTTGCCTTCTTTCAACGCTGATAGGTGTTACCGGCATAAACCACAAAATTTGTACTCCGATCTCGCTTAACCGTGGCAAATGTTTTGCAAACGCATTGAATGTACCTTCCGTTGTATACTGCCTTGTGTTGACCTCATAAATATTCACCTTGTTGATCCAGGCTGGTATGTCTTTCTCCTTGTTCATTTGCGCAAATTAAGGGATGCGTTTTAAAACTGTTATGTTCATTCGCCGGCATTGGTTGAATACCTTATTTTTATCGCGGATGAGCGAACAACAACTTTCCCGCAAAATAAATTTGGTCCAGGCAAGCGCCATCAATATGATCGACATGGTCGGCATAGGGCCCTTTGTTGTGCTGAGCCTGGTTGCAGAAACAATGAATGGTCCCTACTTCCTTTATGCATGGATCGCCGGTGCCCTCTTATCTTTTGCTGACGGTACGGTGTGGAGCGAATTAGGAGCAACATTTCCGTTGGCGGGAGGCAGTTACAATTTTTTGAAAGAAGGCTTCGGTCCGCGTTGGGGGCGATTGATGAGCTTCTTATTTGTGTGGCAGACCATGATCCAGGCGCCACTCGTGATTGCATCAGCAACGATCGGCTTTGCGCAATACCTCAATTACATCGTTCCGCTGAATAACGTGACAAGCAAGATCGTTAGCGGTGGCTTAGTGTTGATAATTGTCTTCCTACTGTACAGAAAGATCGAAACGATCGGTAAGATAAGTGTGTTTTTATGGACTGGTGTTTTCCTGATCATGGGATGGAT
>DASQJI010000548.1:0-2967 GCA_035631175.1 Parafilimonas sp. | reverse complement strand
TATTCTCGGAAGAGTCGCCGCAAGAACGATCGGGCACAAGAAGGTGATCTATGCGCCGCATGGAGCTACTTTTCTAAGGAAAGATGTATCAGCCTTCACCCGTACTGCATATGCAACTATTGAAAAAGCATTTAGCATTTTCCCTGCAAAAGTGGTTGGCGTTTCAAAGTCAGAAGCCGAAGCTTATCGACGCATTGGTATCAAAGCGGAATTCATCAACAATGGAAAATATTTTCCATTCGCAGCAGAACACGAAAAAGAAAAAGACACATTTACCATCGTAACTACGGGACGTGCTGCGCGCCAAAAAAACCCTGCGTTATTTAACGAGATCGCGGTCAAATTGAAGCATGATAAACACATAAAATTCATATGGATCGGCGATGGTGTTGAACGATCATTGCTTACATCTCCGAACATTGTTGTCAGCGGCTGGGTTGAAAAAACGGAAGTGGAACGCATCTTAAGCACGGCCAACCTATACCTTTCAACTGCTCTCTGGGAAGGCCTTCCATATGCGGTGCTCGAGGCAATGAGTATGCGCTTGCCTTTACTATTAACCGACTGCCCTGGCAATTCAGACCTGGTGGAAAACGGACTCAACGGTTTTTTATATAAGGACGCGAATGAAGCCGTTCACCACATTTACGAATACCTGCGCCGGAAAGACCTGGCGCAGCAACACGGCGACGCATCTTTTGAGATGCTCCAAACTGCATTCAGCATTGAGCAAATGGCAGCAGGATATCGAAAAATTTATAGCACAATCTGAATCGCTGCCCGCAACCCTTCCTGTCCGAAAAATCAAATTAACATCTATTTGATACCATTCTCTCCTCATCAATCGTTTCATTGCTTATTCACGTAAAAAAGCACAATGAAAAAAATTGCTATCCTTTTACTCTTAATTGCCGGTTTAACCACCGCTCACGCCCAGGCTCCCTATAACCGCGCACTCGGTTTAAAATTTCCCGGAGGTCTTTCGATCACCTATAAGAAATTCGTTTCGGATACCCGAAATTTCGAAGCCCAATTCACTTCCTGGCATGAAGGATTTAGGGTTGGGGGCCTCTATGAAATAAACTTCTATGCATTTCAGAAAGTTCCTCAACTCTCCTGGTTCGTTGGTCCGGGCGCTCATATCGGCTTTTGGAAATCAGCGTATGAAAAAACTTATGATTCGCAGGTTGATCTCGGCATCGATGGGATCATCGGCCTTGACTATAAATTGAAAACAGTGCCCATCAACGTGAGCCTCGACTGGCAGCCCTCCGTAACTCTTATTGGCTCGGCGGGATTCACTCCAGTGTTTGGAGGGATCGCCGTGAGGTACACTTTTTGATTAACGACAAATAACTAAGAAATAAATCATGCAAAAGTTAGTCATCGTACTCGGGTTTGTACTGATAACAGCAGCTGCAACGGCTCAAAAGCAGGCGCTAGGTACGACTTACAAAACCGCTGTCGGAATAAAGGTTTATCCTGCGGCAATTTCAGTAAAAAATTTCCAACAGTATAACAAGGCGCTGGAAGGTCTTCTTTACTTTTGGGAAGATGGAGTTCGCTTTACAGGTTTATATGAGATCCATGGTGATATTGCCGGAGCTGCCGGCCTGAAGTGGTATCTTGGGCCCGGTGCGCATATTGGTTTTTGGAGTGACACCTGGAAAAATAAGTATCCTGAACGTGAGGACGGTGTTATGATCGGAATTGACGGCATTATCGGGCTCGATTACAAAATAAAAGGTGCGCCTATAAATGTATGCCTGGACTGGCAACCTTCATTCAATTTCATCGGCTACAATTATTTTGAAGGCGGCTGGGGAGGTATAGGCGTTCGATACGCTTTCTAACCGACGCTAAACTTATTCCCGTTCTGTACTTGCAGCCGCCGTACTTAATTCCCAAAAAAATTGAATTCTGTTGGCGCCTCCTTGGCTCACCGCCTTCTCAGTTAAGAAAGATGAGATAGATTTGTTCGCATCATCTCTTCTGAAAACGGACCACATGAGAAAGCTACTATTATTCCACTTGATCTTTTCGGTCCTAAACTTTTCGCTCAGCGCCCAAAACATAAGCGATTATTTCCAGCAGATTCGCGATAATGAAGCGGAGCTTACTGCTTTCATTTCACAAATGCCAAAAGGAGGCGACCTGCACAATCACTACAGTGGGGCAGTTTACGCCGAAAGCTATATTGACTGGGTCATCGAACAGGATTTCTGGATAGATACTCAAACGTTGGCAGTAGCACGGGATGCAAAAGATTCTGGAACCTGGGCAAGATTCTCGGTGCTTAGTAATCAAGGCAAGCTGGACCTCTACAAGCAAAAATTATTGCAATTATGGTCAACGAAGGATTACTACCAAACTCAAATTGCGCCTGAGCAACACTTTTTCAACACATTTCCAGCTTTCTCCGCGGCAAGTAATATCAATTATGACCGGGGATTACTGGAGCTGAAGAACCGTGCGATTGCCGAAAACGTCTCTTATATTGAACTGATGCTTAGCCGGGTCAATTTTCCACCAAAAAAAATAGATTCGGCGGATTATTATAATATCCTGCTTGGTCAAATACAATCACGACACGATTCATTAAAACTAAGATCAGTGCTCGGAAGTTTGTATGATAGGGTGATGGAGGTACCTATCCGCGACAGCGTAAACAGCTTTATTCGTTTTGTCCAGTCGCTGCACGAAAGCCTTCACATTGACACTATCAATTTCACCATGCGTTATCAAACCTATATTGCAAGGACAGCAGATCCTGTGACGACGTTCAAAAATCTTGTGGCGTCGTTTGAGGCAGCAAACACGGACAGCCTGATTGTCGGTGTGAATATTGTCGCACCGGAGGACAATCCTGTTTCAATGAGAGATTACTGGCTACACATGCAGATGTTTGCATTTTGTCATCGAAAATATAAATCAGTAAAATATTCTATGCACGCCGGGGAGCTGGCC
>DASQJI010000547.1:0-3200 GCA_035631175.1 Parafilimonas sp. | reverse complement strand
TTGAAAAAGCAAAACAATGTTATTTGCGGGCAATTGCGCAAAAAGAAACGCCGGTTTATTTCGAAAACCTGGGCCTCGCCAATGAAAAGCTTTTACTGCCGGAAGAAGCCGAAGCTGCATATAAAAGATCGATCGAGGTCGATACGAAGACCGGCAATTCATTTAACAGGCTGGGTGTATTTTATTATAACCAAATGCAGGATGACAAGGCTATTGTTTTTTATAAAAAGGCACTGGAACGCGAACCGGATAATGTTACGTATCTCCAAAACCTTGGGTATGCGTATGAGAGCAGCCTTCAATACGATGCAGCGAAAAATGTCTACGATCGAATGCTCGCTGCTGATCCCGTGAATGATAACGCGTATTACAGGCTCGCGGTGATCGCGATGAATGATAAAAAATATGACGAGGCTATTAATCCTATCACAGAGGCGTTAAAAATCCAGCCACAAAATATCGCCTACCTGAAGGCAGCAGGAACTGCTCATGAAAATCTGAATAATTACACCGAGGCTCTCAACATCTACGACAAAGCGTTGTCGCTGCACGAGGACGATGAATATTTTTACAACAGGATAGGCATCGTTTATTACCGGATGAATACAGCAGAGACATTCCCTAAAGCGATAGACAATTATAAAAAGGCTATCAAAGCCAACGAAGATGCGAACGGCGGCTCAGTTCCAAATGCGTTGTGTGCCGTATACTGGCAAAATCTTGCGTTGGCCTACGCGGATGCCGGAGATCATGAGTCGGCTGAAAAAAATTATTTGCACTCGCTAACCCTTGATCCGGATACGGCCGAAAATTATAATAACGTTGGGAGCTTTTACTTCAACAAGAAACAAGATTGGAGGAATGCGAAAGAAATGTATGAGCACGCGGTAAAACTCAGCCCGAATGATCCGTTATACCTGCGTAATCTTGCCGCTAGTTATCAGCAGTTAGGTGAGCACAAAACCGCCGACGAACTATACGCAAAAGCTGATGAATTAGAACAGCAAGTGCAACCCCAACCGCAGTCGTAGAGCTGGTTTGCAGCAATTCTGACAATTGCGACAATGATAAAGCGAGCGATTTCAAATTCAGCTCATCCTCCTGACGTTTTTAGCCGTCCGTTTTTTTCTGTAGACAGCTGATCTATGATGGTATGCGTAAATATCGTCTCGCTCAATTACGTCTATCAATATATTTGTCGATTCAAGCGATGACCGGGTACGTCGGCAAAACGCTTCGGCTACAAAGCGAAGTCATTCAAATCACTGCATGGCAGGCATAAGAAAACAAACGATACAATCGAGTCTTATAGTGTATTTTGGATTTGCTGTCGGTGCACTGAATATGTATCTCTATTCAAAGCACGGTTCATTCAATACCGATCAGTTCGGCTTAACGCGTTTGTTCTTCGACTTTGCGCAAAACATTTTTGCGTTTGCAAGCCTTGGATCGATACCCGTTTTATATAAATTTTATCCTTACTACAAAGACAATCTTCCGGACAAAAAGAATGATCTGCTTGCCTGGGTTTTGCTTGCATCGTTTATCGGATTCGTTATTATAACGCTTGCTGGTTATGTATTTGAACCGCTCGTCGTGCGCAAGTTCGCCGCCAGGTCATCACTTTTCCTTGACTACTATCACCTCATCTTTCCTTTTAGCCTCGGTTTCTTATTGTTTTCCATTCTCGAAAGTTATTCGTGGGCTCTTCAAAGAACAGTGCTGACGAACGCCCTCAAAGAAACGATCCTCAGGATAATCACCACCGCATTCATCCTGCTGTTTTATTTCAAGATCATAAGCTTTGCCACGTTCATGCAGTTGTTTTCCGCATTGTATTTGATCATCACGCTAATGCTCGCTGCTTACCTGGCAAGCATTGGTAAATTAAATATCACTTTCCAGGTCAGCAGGGTGACGAAGAAATTCAGAAAAAAGATGATTGGGCTGCAATTTTTTGTTTTTGGCGGAATTTGTCTGAACGCGGTAGCGGTTACGATCAGTGGAATATTAATCGCGAGCCGCATAGGTCTAACTGCGACAGCCATATTTAGCCTTGCCGCCTATGTGGCCAACCTCATTGAAATACCGCAACGCAGCATTGTATCGATCTCCACCGGTGTTTTGTCAAGAGCCTGGAAGGACAAAAACTTTCCGGAGATCAGTCGCATTTATCACCGGTCGAGTATTAATATGTTGCTGTTCTCGCTTTTTATTTTTGGAAATGTGTGGCTGAACATTGCACAGGGCATTAACCTGCTTCATATTCAAAACGAATACCTCGCGGGGCTCGATGTTGTGTTTGTTCTGGGGATCGCAAAAATTATTGATGCAGGTACCGGCGTTAATTCGGTCATCATCGTCACTTCTACATTTTGGAAATTCGAATTCTATACAAGTGTTATTTTACTTGGTTTAAGAATTCCGCTCGCCTATATCTTTATTCAGCGCTTTGGTATAATCGGGCCAGCATATGCTGAACTGATATCGCAAATCGTTTACAATTTTATTCGGTATGAATTTCTTCGACGCAGGTTCAGCATGCAACCTTTCAACACAGAAACTATTTATACCGTCATTCTTGGAACGGCTGCTATCGCGCTCACATATTTTGCATTTCATAACACGGCTGGTTGGTTGGGCATCATCATTCGTTCAGCACTTTTTTCTTCGGCATTAATTGGCGGCATGTTTTTATTGAAGCTTACTCCGGATGCTATGCAACTGCTCGATGTGGCGCGAAACCGGATCCAGGATTGGAAGAAGTGACCTCACCCTGGCCCTCTCCACAGGTGGAGGGGGAACTGTTCGAAGTGATTAATTAATTCTAAATTGTTGCACGTCAACCATGGCCTCTCTACAGGTGGAGAGGAGAACTGTTCGAAGTGATCAATTAATTCGAAATTGTTGCACGTCAACCATTGCCTTTCCAGGTGGAGAGGAAAACCACTTCATCCTGGCCGTTTCGACGCATGGAGAGAAGAACTGTTCGAAGCCATAAATTAATTGTAAATTGTTGCAGCGTAGAAAGAAAGTGTAGCTCGATTTTTAGTCGCTTTTGCCAACTACTCCCTTCTCCGCCTGCGGAGAAGGGCTGGGGTTGAGGACCCTCCCGGCTCCCGCATATTTTTTGCTCCAGTACGCATCGTTGAGATCTGTGATTGTTACACCGCCACTTGTTGAAGCATGCACGAATTTGT
>DASQJI010000546.1:0-3246 GCA_035631175.1 Parafilimonas sp. | reverse complement strand
ACCACTGCCAGTGATCTTGGTTCCCAGCTCGAAATCTATTAAGCCGTACTTTTTTGCGAGCTCCCAGTGCGGCAAGGCATCCTGTCCCAATGCAGGTTTTTTCCCACCTTCCCGTACCACCTCATTGTCTTCAGGAGAGCTACCTTTCGGCACAAGCTCTGACGGCAGGTTGGGCAAAGCGATTATTGTTTCCTGCAATTTTCTTTCGACTGAAGCCGTTGATTGTTTGATTGGGTCCAGTGCTCTTTTCCATTCCGTTACGGAGGTCTTCAATTGTTCGGCCTCATCTTTTTTGCCGGCGCCCATTAATTTCCCGATCTCTTTGCTGGACGTGTTGATCTTAGCCTGTATGGAGTCAAATTCTGCCTGCAATTTTTTTCTCTCATCATCCAAAGCAATTATCTCGTCAACCAACTCCGGCTGCCGGAAATTTCTCAAAGACAGTCGTTCCTTCACCCACTCTTTTTTTTGGCGAAGAACACTCACCTGTAACATAAAATTTAAAATTTCGGGCAAAGATAGCCTTTGATGCAACACCCCTACCTTTGCCCGCTATGATGGCCGGGCACGATCTACAACAGCGATGGTGGGACCTTGAGGCGAAGCTTGTTGACCGGTTCGAAAGGAAGCCAGACATTGAAGCGATACTCTTCTTAATAGGCATGCAGGAAACAGGTTTTATCAAACAAAAGATCACAAAAGAACAGAAACAGGACCTCATGCACGTGGCCATATGCACTGTGTTAAGTGCAAGCGGCTTTTATGAATTCCAACACAAAGACGAAGAGGGGTGGCCTCATTTCAGGCAGTTAAAAGAATTGCCGGCCATGCCGCTACATGAACAGGAAAATTTTCTGAAAGACCATATATTATTTTACTTCGAACAACAGCACTTTTAATATACTTACTTATGAGAAAAACGGCAACGATCTTTTTGTTTTTGCTACTCGCATGCACGCTTCACGCGCAGGCTCCGAAAACGGTTAAATCGACAACGCAACAAAAACCTGTCTCCAAAGAAAAGTTGGTTGAAATAAAGACAGATTTCGGAACGATGATCGTGAAATTATATGATTCAACTCCATTGCACAGGGACAATTTTGTCAAGCTGGTGAAGCAAGGATTTTATGACAGTTTGTTGTTTCATCGCGTGATCCAGGGATTCATGATCCAGGGTGGTGATCCGCAAAGCAAATATGCCGACAGCACCGCGATGTTGGGGAACGGCGAAGCGGAGGGCGGTATGATCCCTGCCGAATTCAGGCCGAATCTTTACCACAAGAAAGGTGCCCTCGCGATGGCACGGACCGAAAACCCCGAAAAAGCAAGCAGTAACTGCCAGTTCTATATTGTGGAAGGAAAGCCGTACGATAATACTGTTCTTAACCAGGTGGAATGCGGAGTGCGCCAATTCAACCCTGATTTTTATTATAATGATGCAACACGAAAGATGTACGCAACGCTCGGCGGGACGCCGTTTCTCGATCAAAACTATACTGTGTTTGGCGAAGTGATCAAAGGCCTGCCGGTGATAGACAAAATAGCGGCTGTTGCAAAAGACCAGAACGATCGGCCTCTAAAAAATATTCGAATGAAAATGCGAATGCTTAATTAAGGATATTCCGGTGTTTTAATCAATATTTGTAACAAAAATCATTGTTATGACTTTCCCCGCCGATCTCAGGTATACAAAAGATCACGAATGGATCAAACTGGTTGATGGCAAAACTGCAATTATTGGTATAACCGATTTTGCACAACGTGAATTGGGTGACATTGTTTTTGTTGACATAAACACAGTTGGTAAGAGCCTGAAGGCGGAAGAAATTTTCGGAACAATTGAAGCTGTAAAAACAGTAAGCGATCTTTTCTCACCAGTGGCGGGTACGATCCTCGAAGTAAACGCAGCACTCAATAACAATCCTGAACTTGTTAATACTGATCCGTACGGCGAAGGCTGGATGGTTAAGGTCGAGGTTTCTGACCCGGCGGCAGTTGGTGCCCTTTTGGACGCAACTGCCTATCAACAACTCGTGGGCTGAAATAGAGTTAGCATTTTGCAAGACCAACTATAATGGCCGGCGCGCTCAAATATACCGAACCTGAATTGGTGACGTTACTACAAGAACGTTCACAAACTGCTTTTAACTATCTATATGATAATTATTCGGGAGCATTGTATAGCGTTATCTTATCGATATTAATGGATAAGGAGCTTGCTGCTGATGTATTACAGGAGGTCTTTGTCAAGATATGGCGGCAAATTGAACAATACGATGCAGAAAAAGGACGATTATTTACCTGGATGGTTAATGTCAGCCGAAATGCGAGTATAGACATGTTGCGCAGCAAAGGCTATCACAGTCAGAAGCAAAACCGCGAACTTACGGAGAACGTATATAGTGCGGCTGGTACCATCAGCACACAAACTGATAAGATCGGATTGCGCAAATTGGTAACGGGTTTAAAGGACGATCAGAAGGTTCTGGTTGAGCTGGCTTATTTCGAGGGATATACTCAGGACGAAATCTCAAAATTATTAAACGTACCCCTGGGCACCGTAAAGACCAGGTTGAGAAGCGCTCTCCTGCAGTTGCGCGATCTGCTAAAAAAGTAAATGGATATAAGGGAATACATACAAAGCGGGGCGATTGAAGCTTATGTTCTCGGTTTGGCAACCGACGAGGAGATTGCTGAGCTGGAACGTTTGAGGCGCATGCATCCTGAATTGAAACAAGCAATCGATCAATTCGAGGTTGCACTGGAAAAGCACGCTTTTGAAAATACAGTGGACCCGCCAGCACGGGTAAAAACTTTCTTGAATGCATCGTTGAGGGATGATTTTATTTTGTCGGAAAGAGAAAAACCGAACCGGGCTGAAGATGTAACGCCTTTCATCGCGCCTGATCAAAAACGTCGGACGGATACATATTGGAAATATTTGGCAGCAGCATCGATTATCTTACTTCTCACCAGCACTGCATTGAATTTTTACTTCTATTCAAACTTTAGGAATTCGAGCGACAAATACCAGGCGTTGCTCACTGAGCGAAACACCTTGCAGGCTGACAATAAAGTGTACGAATCGAGACTGAACAACATCGAGCAAAGTTTGAAACTGATGGAAGATCCGCGGATGATCAGCATCAAAATGCCTGGAATGCCGGGTAAAGAGCAAAACCTCGCAACGGTTTTTTGGAACACCCAAACTAAAGAGGTGTATCTCTATCCCAATTCAATGGCCAG
>DASQJI010000545.1:0-5352 GCA_035631175.1 Parafilimonas sp. | reverse complement strand
GCGAATATTTCAAATTTCGGCGGGGATGCAAACAACGTAACGATCTTCGGTCAATCTGGTGGCGGCGCAAAAGTAAATACGTTGATGGCGATGCCGTCAGCGAAAGGACTTTTTCAAAAGGCCATCAATGAAAGTGGCTCGTTCAGAACAGATCTGGTTGATAAAAGCACAACACAAGAAATCGCGGCAGAAGTGTTGAACGCATTAAATCTGCAACCGAACCAGGCCGATAGTTTGCAGACCATTCCTTTTGCACAATTAGCGGCCGCAGGAAAAAAGGCGCTGAAGATTGTCGGCGATAAGTTGAAGGCACAGGGAAAGCAGGTCGGCTTGTTGAACTTTGGTTTAAGCTGGGGGCCGAGTGTTGATGGTGAAGATATTCCTTACCAGGTATTTTCAAAAGAGGCATTTGAATTGTCGAAAGATGTTCCGCTTCTTATCGGCACAGTCAAGAATGAGTTCATGCCGTCTTTGTTTACGAATATGAGCAATGCAACGAGTGATGAAGTGAATGCCTACATCAAAAAACAATACGCCGATCGTGCGGACGCCTATGTGGCGGCGGTGAAGAAAGCGTATCCAAACGATACGAGACCAACGGATCTGATAGATGTTGATGTGCGGTTTCGTCCCGGTGCCGTTTCGCAGGCAAATGAGAAATCTGCATTGAATGCGGCGCCCGTTTACGTGTACTTATTTACGTGGCAATCCCCCGTCCTGGACGGAAAATACAAAGCTATTCACTGCATGGAGTTGCCATTCGTGTTCAACAATATTCAGTTGTGCGAAGAAATGACCGGCGGTACAAAGGAAGCGTATGCGTTAGCTGATAAAGTGAGCAAGGCATGGATAAGTTTTGCACGCACTGGAAATCCAAATCATAAAGGCTTGCCGAACTGGCCGGCCTACAATGCAACAAATACGGCGACGATGCATTTTGACAACCAGTGTACGGTTGAGCCACAACTTGATAAGGAGCTCTTCGACATCGTTTCTCAAAAATGATTTCTGATAAAAAAATTTGTTACCGTTCTATAAAAATCAAACTTCCATGTTGGACGTTTGAACTTCAAACATAATTTCTACATTCGTTCCTCTAAATTTTTCTAATGCTGTTGCTTGGAATTGATGTAGGAACATCGTCTGTGAAAGTCTCGGTAGTTGATGCAGAATCCCGGCAACGGGTCGTGTCTGCACAATACCCTGAAACCGAAGCGGAGATCATTAGTCTGCAAAACGGTTGGGCTGAACAGAATCCCGACTCGTGGTGGGAGTATTTGCAACATGCTTTGATGGAGGCAAATGTTTCCGGTAAATACGATCCGAAGGAGATCGCCGCGATCGGGATAGCTTACCAGATGCACGGCCTGGTTGTCGTCAACAAAGCCCAGCTTCCGTTGCGCCACAGCATAATCTGGTGCGACAGTCGTGCAGTACCGTACGGCGACAAAGCATTTCATGAGATCGGGGAGGAAAGGTGCCTGACCTGCCTTTTGAACTCACCCGGAAATTTTACTGCATCCAAACTCGCCTGGTTAAAAGAGCATGAGCCAGGGACATTCAAGCAGATACACAGGATAATGTTGCCCGGCGACTTTATCGCGATGAGGCTTACCGGTGACATTACGATCACTCCATCAGCCCTTTCCGAGGGCGTTTTTTGGAACTTTGAAGAAGACGCGTTATCCAATGAGGTAATGCATCACTTCGGTTTTAAGAAAAATATCATCCCTGAAATAAAAGACGTTTTTAGCACGCATGGTTTTTTGCGAAAGGAAGTTGCTGATAAGCTTGGCTTGAAGCAGGGAATTCCTGTGAGCTATAAAGCCGGCGATCAGCCAAACAATGCACTTTCATTAAATGTTCTGCAACCCGGTGAGGTGGCGGCTACTGCCGGAACATCGGGCGTTATCTATGCCGTCGCTGATTCTTTAGTTTACGACCCGCAAAGCAGGATCAATAGTTTCGCCCATGTGAACTATAAAACGCCGATAATGTTTGAGCATGCTAGGGAAGCGGTGATTGAAAAACGAATTGGCGTATTGCTGTGTATCAACGGAACCGGTATTATGAACAGTTGGGCAAAAAGATTGATGGGCGCTGACCGTAGCTACAATGATCTTAATAAGGATGCTGCTTCGATACCTGCGGGCAGCGATGATCTGATGATCTTTCCTTTTGGTAATGGCGCGGAAAGAATGCTCAATAACAAGATCGTTGGATCGTCAATTCGTAATATCGACCTGAATAAACATACCCCACTCCACATTTACCGGGCAGCGCAGGAAGGGATTGCCTATGCGTTTCGTTATGGTCTGGATATTATGCGGGAGAACAATATAAATCCGTCAGTGATTCGGGCCGGCAGAGCAAATATGTTTTTAAGTGATATTTTCACTGATGCGTTTGTTAACGCAACGAACGTCCCGGTTGAGTTGTATGAAAGCGATGGAAGCGTCGGTGCTGCGATCGGCGCAGGCATTGGTGCAAAGATTTTTGCCGACGAAAAAGAGGCATTTAAAAACATGAAGCGATTGAAAGTTATTGAGCCGAATGGCAGGCAGGAGTATGAAAGGCATTATGAAAAATGGAAGGCAATTTTATTGACTGATTTAGAAGAAACCGCAAACTGATACGAAGGTTCCTCTGACGAGTTTGTCAATGGAAACGAGCAGTTAAAAGTTTAGAACGACAACAGCGCTCTACAAAAACACAAACATATATGGCTAAAGAATTTTTTCCCGGTATTGACCAAATCAAGTTTGAAGGTCTTGACACGGATAATCCTCTTGCATTTCGGTGGTATGATGAAAACAAGATCGTCGCAGGCAAGTCAATGAAAGAATATTTGCGCTTCGCCTGTGCCTACTGGCACTCATTCTGCAACGTTGGCAGCGATCCCTTTGGCGAGGGAACTCATCTATTTCCATGGAATGAAAAACAAGACCCCGTCGCACGTGCAAAGGACAAAATGGATGCTGCGTTTGAATTTATGGGTAAAATGAACCTGCCATACTACTGCTTTCACGATGTGGATGTAGTGGATTTTACAAATGATGTTTTGGATAATGAAAAGCGTTTACAAGCGCTGGTCGATCATGCAAAACAAAAGCAGCAGGACACCGGCGTGAAGTTGCTGTGGGGAACGGCGAATCTTTTTTCGAACAGGAGGTATATGAATGGCGCTGCTACGAATCCTGACTTTCATGTACTCGCTCATGGAGCCGCGCAGGTAAAGGCTGCACTGGATGCAACTATTGCATTGAATGGTGAGAATTATGTTTTTTGGGGAGGGCGCGAAGGTTACATGAGCTTGCTCAACACAAATATGAAACGTGAACAGGAACATCTTGCGATGTTTCTGCATAAGGCGAAGGACTACGCACGAGCTAACGGTTTCAAAGGCACATTCTTTATCGAACCGAAACCATGCGAGCCTACAAAACACCAATATGATTATGATGCAGCAACTGTTATCAGCTTTTTGCGGCAATTCGATCTGCTCGATGATTTTAAACTGAATATTGAAGTAAACCATGCCACGCTGGCCGGCCACACATTCACCCACGAACTGCAGGTTGCTGCGGATGCGGGCTTGCTAGGCAGTATTGATGCGAATCGCGGAGATTATCAAAATGGTTGGGACACTGACCAATTTCCCAACAATATAAATGAACTTGTGGAAGCTATGCTGATCATCCTTGAAGCAGGCGGGTTCGCGGGCGGCGGTATTAACTTCGACGCTAAGATCAGGCGTAACTCGACAGATCTTGCCGATCTCTTTTACGCGCACATTGGCGGGATGGATACGTTTGCCAGGGCTCTTATTACAGCGGAAAACATTTTGAAAGATGGCGAATACAGCCGGCTGCGTAAACAGCGTTATGCTTCGTTCGATGAAGCAAGAGGGAAGAAATTTGAGCAAGGCGATCTGTCACTGGACGATCTCAGGCAATATGCGATAGACAACGGTGAACCAAAATCCACGAGTGGAAGGCAGGAATATTTTGAAAACCTGGTGAACAAATTCATTTAAATGCTTGCCAGATTCTGGCGAGGCTTAAAAATTAAAAAGAGGCTGTTTTAAACTTCAGCCTCTTTTCTCATTTATGATGACACAGGTTAACTCATTTTGTGGTGTCTTTCGCTGCTTTTTGGTCATTGGCAGACTTGACCGTTCCAGTATTAGGTGTAGCCTCCGATGCATTGATCGTATCCGTGCCCACTACATTTGATGAATCTGTTGCAGGTATGTGTTGCCTTTGATCGGGATGATAATCTTCCGCATTTTCGGTTGGGTTTGTACTCGTCGTATCTGTGGCGGCTGAATCAGAAGTTGATGTGTTATTGTTACAACCGCAATAAACCAGGCAGCTAAGCACATAGGGGAGTATCAATGTTGGCAGCTTCATATTACAATCGAGTCCGAAACGTTATTGAAAAAAAAACGGACCATAGACATGGCCCGTAACCATTACTCAGGATTTGTAAAAAAAGTTACTTATCAAATGCTGTTCAGTCTAAACGTACCAAAGATGTGCCAGTTCTAATTAGCAGAGAAGGGAAGACTTTAAGAGGCAGTATGCGTGATTATTGGCAATATTTTTCTACAACTTGATGCACATTTACTGGAAGGTGAGCTTGCCACTATAGTAGTCGAGGATCATTGCGCGCAACACATAGTCGTACCTGGCTATAACCAGGTTGATGTTTGACCGGTCAAGGCTGTTTCGTACTACGAGATAATCCACCGAAGTGATTGCGCCGGCATTGAATTTAATTTCTGCTTCGCGAAATGATTCTTTAAAAGCATTTACCTGGTCTGTAAGAACAGTGTAACGATTTTGGGCGGCAATCATGTTTACATACGCCTGCTCGATATTTTGTTGCAGTTGAGTTTTCGTTGTCTGCAGGCTGATCTCCGCATCTTTTTGTTGCAGAATAGCAGTCTTTATCTGGCTTTTGTTTTGAAGGTTATTCAATAATGGGATCCGGATGCCGATGCTGATAGAGGTGTTGAAGTTGTTCGTGAACTGGCTTCCGTAATTTATTTTTTGAGTCGTATAGTTGTCCTGTGGTACCACGACTGGTAATTTGGACCCGTCAACTAGTACGTAGTTAGATGTGGTTATTTCGGTGGTGTTTACGTATTCCTGGGTGGTTGCATTGCTGGAATAGTTTGTAAATAATCCTCCGGTCATATAAACGGAAGGGTATCTCAGCGACCGGTAAGTCTTAACTCCGTAAACTGCGCTTCGCCTGTGCAACTCGGCAGCCTTAACGATTGCCAAATTCTGTAAGGCGGCCTGGTAGATCGAATCTGTCGTGCCTTTATTTGCCGCCATAGCATCC
>DASQJI010000544.1:0-2213 GCA_035631175.1 Parafilimonas sp. | reverse complement strand
TTGACGCCGGCAGAGGTAGAGAAGCACCTCCGGTTGATCTGTCTGCAACAATAGCACAGACGCGCTTTCCTGCAATGCCTTGTTTTTTTTGCGGATCGTAAGCAGTGTTTTATAAAAGCCGTGCAATTCAACTTCACCTTCCCAATCAATGAAATCTTTTTCAAAAAATTCAAGACGTTTCAGATTCGGCTTTTCCTGACCTGAATAAATTAACGGAATGCCGGGCCACGTACATGTGAACACTGCCATTGCTTTGGCACACACTCCGTACTTTTCATATTCAGTGCCGTAGTAGGTATTTTCATCATGATTCGAGGTAAACAATAATTTTCTCGAACCGATCGGGTAATGTGAATAGTTAATGAGTATGGATCTTATTTCATCGAATTTTAGCTCATCCTTAAAATATTTGTCGAATGCGCGCATGCCTTCCCAGCCATAGGTAAGATCGAATGCCTCGTGGTAATTCAGTATCTCACATTCAGCGAGCCAGAACAAACGTTTCACCGCGTCGCATTCGGCTCTTGCTTCGATCCAGAAATCAATGGGCACCGTTCGCGCCATATCGCAGCGGAAGCCATCGATGTCAAAAGTCTTCACCCAATACTTCATCGCGGCGATCATGCCATCCCGCAATGCAGGTATCTCGTAATTCAGGTCTATCACATCAACCCAACCATACAATTCTGTAAAATTTCCGTGCTCATCTTTTCTGTACCAGTCCGCATGTTCTTTTGTCCACACATGATCGTACCCCGTGTGGTTAGCTACCCAGTCGATGATCACTTTCATGTCAAAAAAATGAGCGGTGCGGATCAGCTCTTTAAAGTCTTCTTCGCTCCCATAGGCCGGATCGATGTTGGTATACGAGCTCGCCGCATAATAGCTCCCCCATGTACCCTGCCTTTTTTCCGCGCTGATCGGCGTGACAGGCATGAGCCACAGAATATCAACACCCATATTTTTTAATCTGGGAATGTGTTCAATGAAAGCCTTGAATGTGCCTTCACGCGTATATTGCCGCACGTTGACCTCGTAAATATTAGTGCCATTTCCCCAATCAATAATCGGAAAAGCTGTAGCCATGCATTTTTGTGTTTAGAAAGACAAGTTTTATACCAACGGTTCGCTTGAGTTCGAAAGTTCACGAGTTCACGAGTTTACGCGCCCACGATTTAGTGGGCCTCAAAAGCCCATGCCACTTAAGTTTTGATTTTTAAATTTATTTTTATGGCACTTAGAAAACATCGATATGAAAAATATAAAGATTTCTACTGCACAGTTTGAACATAAAAGCGGAGACAAAAAATATAACCTGGGTGTTATCGATAAACTTTCAGCGAAAGCTTCAGCTGACGGAGCACAGGTTGTTTGCTTCCACGAATGTTCCATCTCCGGCTACACATTTGCGCGCCACTTATCAAAGGAGCAGATGCTGGATGTCGCAGAATGTATACCGCAGGGCGAAAGTATTGAAGCCTTGACAAGGATAGCCGCAAAAAATGATATTGCTATCCTCGCCGGACTATTTGAAAAAGACCAGCACGAGAATTTGTTTAAAGCAACCGTTTGCGTCGATGAAAATGGGCTGGTAGCTAAGTTCAGAAAACTGCACCCGTTCATCAATCCTTATTTAATTCCAGGCGACTCGTATTGTGTTTTCGAATTGCATGGCTGGAAATGCGGCATTCTTATCTGCTATGACAACAACATTATTGAGAACGTAAGAGCTACGAAATTGCTGGGCGCCGACATCATATTCATGCCGCACGTAACGATGTGTACACCCTCCACACGCCCGGGCGCAGGCTTTGTCGATGCAAAACTCTGGGGAAACCGTGAGACTGACCCAACATCGCTTCGCCTTGAGTTCGACAGTATGAAAGGAAGAGACTGGCTGATGAAATGGCTGCCGGCAAGAGCCTATGATAATGCTGCATATGTTGTGTTCTCCAATCCTATCGGCATGGACGATGACCAGTTGAAGAATGGTTGCTCCATGATCATTGATCCCTATGGAGACATAATTGCTGAATGCAGAACATTGGGTGACGATATCGTGACTGCAACCATCAGCGAAGATAAGCTTACAAAGGCCGGCGGTTACAGATATATTAAAGCAAGGCGGCCTGAATTGTACAGAGACATCATCGGCAAGCCGCATAAATCTGAACAAAAAGTAGTGTGGCTGAATATGGAATGAAGCGTTGCCA
>DASQJI010000543.1:0-2077 GCA_035631175.1 Parafilimonas sp. | reverse complement strand
GTCTTGTCTTTTATTTCGTGAAGTGATGAGAACTTATGAAATGCAGAAAAACCAGCGGGCTTAAAACGAACTCCAATTAGCCTGGTTTCATTGTGCATAATGGTTTCTTTATACCGCGTCATTGTTCCAACTAAAGAAACTTTCTCACTCTGCATGTTAAATGCTCCGTTGTCTGTTATGCAGTCGCTCCCAAGATTAAAAATGATGTCAATACAGCCATCGGGCAATATTTTTTCAGTTGCCGTATTTATCGAGTCGCCGGTTGCGGTCCAATAAGCGTCAATATAATTTTCTAATGACTTGTCTGGCTTTACCTGGGAGTATTTCATAGCTGACGCTTTGCAATTTGCCTTTATTGCAACAAAGATATGCAAGACTCTTAACGTCGATGAAAGGTGGGCACCTCTGTCATTTCGAGTGTTCATCATAACGACGGAGACAGAACGCACCTAACGAGGAATCCGCAACGCAAAATGGCGGATGATGAATGCGTGGCAGATTCCTCGTTGGGGAAGTTTCATTTTTCGTAGAATAGATATTCACTCGGAATGATAGGTGCGGCGTCCCAAGGAGGATCAACAGCACCAAGCGACACAAACGGAAGAACTTGCAACTTTCATGATGTTTCGACCCTACTATTTTTACATGACCACGAACCCCAATCGAAATGTTATGTATTGCGGCGTAACAAACGACTTACCTCAGCGAATTATCGAACATTACCTTAGTCGTGGAGATCACAGATCTTTTGCAGGCAAGTACTACTGCTATTTCCTGCTGTATTATGAATCGTTTGTTTACGTGAATGACGCAATTGCACGTGAGAAGGAAGTGAAGAAATGGAGACGGGAAAAGAAAGAAGCTCTGATCATGTCGTTTAATCCCGAAAAAAAATTTCTGAATTTAGAGCTGTTTGATACGTGGCCTCCGAAAGAAATGCTTCATAGGAAGGATCTGTAGATGCGTTGCAGATTCCTGGTTCGGAAAGTTTTACTCTTCGTAGAATGATATTCACTCGGAATGACAGGACGCACGCTCCTAACCGGAACCGCGGATGACGAATGCGTTGCAGATCTCTCCTTCGTTGGGAGTGCCATTGCCGGATTCTAATCCCTTTCATTTCGAGTGCTGTCATTCCGAGTGATCATCGTAACGACGGAGACAGAACGCGCCTAGCGAGGAATCCGCAACGCAAAATAGCGGATCACGAATGCCTTGCAGATTCCTCGTTGGGGGACTTTCGTTTACGTAGAATACATATTCACTCGGAATGACAGGGCGCACGCCCCTAGCGAGGAATACGGAACCGCGCATGACGAATGCGTTGCAGACCTCTCCTTCGCCGAGATGACAGGGGTCGCGGTTGACCAAGAAGGCATGAAAGTTTTTTTACGAAATTCACCTTGATGTCCAATTCACAACAAACATTAAAACCTAATCTTACTTTTCAATCACCACGGTTACCTGGCTTTGATCATTGCGGTTAATTACCTGGACGCTGTAAACCCCGTTAATGAGGCGCGACAAATCCAGCCGGTAAGTGTTACTGCCTTCTATTGCCGTCTCTATTTTCGATAACATCATCCTGCCGGTTTTATCATACACGTTCAACTGAACAGAACCTAAGTTTGTGCTGTTGTAAGTGAGCGTAACATTGCCGTGAGATGGATTGGGGTAGATTGAAATGTCATTTGATCGGTTGCATGATGAAATAATTTTTATCGGTTTCGAAATATCTGCACAAAGCTTTCTTGTATAAACTAACACACGATAGATGCCCGGTCGGGTCGACGCATACATGCTGTCTGTTGCCCCAAGGATTATTTTATTGTCCTTTATCCATTGGTATTTGCAGCCGTCGGCCGAATACGCATGTAACATTAAAAAATCTTTTTGGCAAATGTCTAAAGTGCCGGACGGAGTAACGGTTGTATTTGGTGGGCAACCCATTTTCACGATCCAGTAATCGTCGCTCCCACGGCTTTCTTCCGTTTTATCTCCGCCGATGCCAGACTGAGACCAGCCTCCCAAGACGTAACCTCCGTCTGTTGTTTGCTGAAGGGAAGTTGCATTATCG
>DASQJI010000542.1:0-2116 GCA_035631175.1 Parafilimonas sp. | reverse complement strand
GCGGGTCTTATTCCGGTCAGCGTATTCTTCAGGTGTGATAGATTTCAAAACAGTGCCGCCCTGGTCCTTATCTGGAACCGAGATATACATGCGGGCATTCTCCGCAAAAAGGGAACGAAAAACATTCCAGTCGCGGTCATGACCAACAGGGCCGGAGATCGCATCATAAAGCGTGTGAATGATCCCGTTTATGGAAGTAAGCGCGCTATCAGGGGAAGAATCCTGCCCGAAGCCTTTAAACGCGGACAGCAACACAACTGCAACAAAGGCAAATCTGTATCTCATTTTTCTGATGGGATTTAGGCTTGTGAGATACGTAACTAACGTCCTGGTTTAAGGAAAAATACTTAAAGAGACCTTAAATTAAGAGGTGTCCTGATTACGACCTGCGCCTTGGTCGAATTTCCCGCAGTTCGGTAGCGCCAATCACTCGATTGAGCATATTCTGAGACCGGCCGTTTATATCTTCGCTCTTTGTCGTGTTTTAAACGTCAGGCGGATCATCTTCAGAAAAGTATAAGGCAAAAAATAGCGATAGCGCTCACTGACACATAGCTAAGGATTATGTTCTGAGCCAGTTTGTAAATACACAACTAATTGTATTGGATTCTGGTTTGCTGGTGGCTATTTCCGGCACAAATTTTTGTACATGTAAAGAAAACCCGATGAAAAAGAAACTTCCGCCTAAAAATGCGATTTACCTCGATACCGAGGCACTGAGAATGGTAAACTACTCAGAAGATGATGGGATACTTGAAGCTAAGTTCGATGACGATCACACCTACTGGTATAAAAGCGTCCCCAGAAGAATATGGCAGGAATTTCTTACGGTGATCCATGCAGATCTTTCAGCAGCGGCATTTCTGAACAAAAAGATCAAACCGTTTTACGACTGTATCGAGATCGCATAATGATTTCGCCCGCGCTTGTTCATCCCAACGCTTACTCTTCCGCTATATATCTCATTGGTGCGATTCCATTTTTCTGCGTTTGCCAGCACATATAACTTTCTGACCGCTGGTTGTTGCGTATTCGATATTTTTGCAGGTTCAAAACTCGTGCGTATGAGCCAAGACCAGGTTTTTAAAGACGAGATCAGGAAAGCATCTGATTTTAAGTTCGGAAAAACCGTCGCCAATGTATTCGACGACATGGTAAACCGTTCTGTTCCGTACTATGGTGAAATGCAGCGCATGATCGCTGAACTTGCGGCCGACCATGCAAAAGAAGGAACGAATGTGTATGATCTGGGTTGCTCTACCGGTACAACGATGATCGGAATGAACACGACCGTATCTGAAAGCATTCAATTCGTAGGTGTGGACGATTCGCCCCAAATGTTGGATAAATGCGACGCTAAGCTGCAGGAAGCCGGGTTTACCCGACCTTATAAATTGGTGACCGCAGACCTGAATAATGCAGTTACGATTGAAAACGCGTCCGTCGTGGTGCTTTGCCTGACACTTCAGTTCATTCGCCCAATATATCGGGAACGACTGGTGAGTAAAATTTATGATGGTCTGGTGGAAGGCGGTGTCCTGATCCTCGTGGAAAAAATACTCGCAGAAGAAAGTTCCTTCAACCGCGACTTTATTAAATATTATTACGACATGAAGCGCCGCAATCATTACAGCGATCTTGAAATTTCTCAAAAACGCGAGGCCCTTGAAAACGTATTGATTCCTTATAAGCTGAGTGAAGACAACCTCCTGCTCCGTGAATCAGGATTCGCTCACGTAGAGATCTTCTTCAAATGGTATAATTTCGCCGGGCTCATCGCTGTAAAAAAATAGTTCATGGTCGAGATCGGCAATTTCTTTTTCAAATATCGAAACTGGCTGTTCATCGTCTTCTATGCTTTGCTCTTTGTGCCGTATGTTCCAAAATTATTTACCGCAGAAGCTTTCGGAGAACGTTATTATTGGTGGCCGATAATTATCGGTCTTGTCATCACGGTCGCGGGGCAGGCGATCAGGGCCGCAACAATAGGGTTGGCATACATCATTCGTGGCGGAAAAGATAATAAAGTGTATGCTGAAGACCTCGTAACAACGGGCATATTCGCACACTGCCGCAATCCTTTGTATGTGGGAAATATTTTAATGATCGCAGGAGT
>DASQJI010000541.1:0-1516 GCA_035631175.1 Parafilimonas sp. | reverse complement strand
GATAAGATTTATCGCCTGTACTTGCGGCAACAAAACCTGAGCTTGCATAATCACCTTTAATAGTACTGAAATAAAAGATACCGCCTTTTTTAAGTAACCCAGCACAGTCTTGTAGAAATTTTGCACTATCCTCTTTTGATAAGTAAGGCATGCAAAAGCCGGCAATGATGGCATCGTACGTTGATCGCAAACTACCAATATCCTACAATCCATGACACTAAAATCTCGTAAAAATGGCATGTAACGAAAAAGTATTTGCCTTTACTTAGATTTAAATGAAATTTTTAAAGAGAGAAGCAGAAGTGAACTAAAGTATTTGCATGAATGAAATAGTTCCATCCGTCGCATTAGTCTTCTGCCCCTTCTCCTTGAACCAACGTTGTATGTGCTTCAGATAGAATGATAGACATCAGAGGTCTACTAAAGGCTCTAAAGACATTCAACATTATTTTTTTCCTTAAAAACAAATCTAATGAAAACGTTTAAAACATTCGTCGGTATCGACATCTCAAAACTCACTGTTGACGTTTCTGTTTTTCATCAGCACACAACTGATCAGATCCACCATTTTAAAGCACCCAATCATTTAAGTGGAATCAAGCAGCTTCTCAAGACTCTTAAGCAGCAAAAGATTAATTTAAATGAAACCTTGTTTTGTTGTGAGAACACGGGCATATACACTGTTCCGCTGATAACAATACTCGGCGCAGCCAGTTTGCATTTTTGGGTAGTTTCTGCTATTGAAATTAAACGATCCCAGGGTATAGCGAGAGGTAAAAATGATCAGACAGATTCTAAGCGCATTGCCTTTTATGCATTCACGCATTTGCATAAATATGAACCGTCCTCACTTCCACAAACAGAGATCCTCCAACTTAAATTACTATTTACTGAGAGAGAAAAAGTATTGAAAGCGATCGCCTTGTTCGAGCGGACAAAGGAAAATGAAGGATTTATTGACAATAGCATTTTTAAACTTGTCAAAAAAATCAATGACAGGCAAATTAAACAACTGCGAAAAACACTTAGAGAACTGGAGGCAAAAATGCAAGGTCTCATAGAATCTGATGTCACTCTTCAAACACAATTTCAGTTATTGAAGAGTATTCCTGGCATTGGTCCTCAGACAGCACTGTACTTAATTATTACAACCAAATCATTTCAAGGTTTTAAAACCTGGCGACAAATGGCTTGCTACGCAGGAGTAGCACCATTTGAATATTCATCAGGAACAAGTATCCGGGGAAAAACAAAAGTAAATTCCTTAGCTGATAAGAAAATGAAATCGATGTTACAAATGTGTGTACTAACTGCTATTAAAATTGATCCGGAGATAAAAAAGTACTATCAAAACAAAAAACAACAGGGCAAAGCTTCAATGCTGGTCATGAACAATATCAGGTGCAAACTATTATCAAGAGCATTTGCGGTTATAAACAGAGGAACACCATTTGTTTCCCAGCAAACAATTGCAGCGTGATCTAAAATTTTATTTGGATTTCATCATAGAATGCGA
>DASQJI010000540.1:0-4866 GCA_035631175.1 Parafilimonas sp. | reverse complement strand
CGTGGAAGAAGTTGCTTGCATACATGATCATTGCGTTGCTATTATTTTTCTTACATCGTGCCCTTTCGGGGTTGTACCAAAACACAATTTTTGAACTTGGTCTTGCGGTGATCCTGATCTCGCTTTTTGCCTTGCTTATTGCGAAGGTTGAAAAGAAAGAATTTGAGCAACTGCCTTACGTAGGTGGGCTGGTGAAAAGGTTTTTGTAGCAATAGCAAGTTTTCTTCCGGCCTCCATGTATCTCAATCCGTTTCGTGAATTCCCGCGCCGCGCGTTCACAACTTTGATGGCTTGTGTTGAAGCTTTTCTCCCTAATTATTTCCAAAAACGGAATCGGCTGCCAAAATTGTTTTTACCGATAATTAAAAAATAATTATCAAATAGCATAAATAATTTATTGTTTTTCAATAAATGCATTTTATGTTTGCACTTCTTATTCAAAGAAACCAAATTAAAATGAAAACGAAAACAAAACGCATTCTCACGATATTGAATGTTACGTCCTGGATAATTTTTCTGGGCTTATGCGTCAAAACCGGAGCCATTCTCTATTCATTCTTTGTTAGTCTTGTTCTTAATCCGCCGGCCGCTGAAAACCTTCATTTGGGTCTCGACCTGTCGAATCTTTATCAGCACGATACCGGCCATTACACCGTGGTTGTATCTCTGATCATTTTTCTTTCAGGTTTGAAGGCCTATCTCTTTTATTTGGTGGTGCGCATATTTATGAAAATAAATTTTGTGCATCCATTCAGCACAGAGGTGTCTGTATTGATCTCGAGGATCAGTTACGTTGCGATCGGGATCGGGCTTTTGACTTTCTGTGCGAATGGATACTGCGCATGGCTGACAAAACAGGGAGTTGTATTTCCCGATTTGCAAAATTACCTGGGAGGAGCCGGCGAATTCTTGCTTTTGGGGGCGATCATCTTTATGATCTCGCAGGTCTTTAGGAAAGGGATCGAAATTCAATCTGAAAACGACTTAACCGTTTGACCATGCCAATCATCGTAAATCTTGACGTAATGATGGCCAAACGCAAAATGTCATTAAATCAATTGTCGGAAAAAGTGGACCTCACGTTGGCCAATCTCTCAATTTTGAAAACGGGTAAGGCGAAAGCAATCCGCTTCAGTACACTTGAAGCAATTTGTAAAGCATTAGATTGTCAGCCTGGTGATCTCCTCGAGTTTGTTGCAAAGCACTGATGGGCTTTATTCATTTTATGAAGAAGGCCTAATCCATCGTGAGTACGATCTTTCCGGTAACACCTCCTTTCTGCAATAGCTCCTGCGCTTGTCGTGCTTCAACCAGTGGAAATTTATGCCCGATGAGTGGCTTAATCTTGTTCTGCTTTAGCAATTCGAACAAGGTGACCAGGTCATCCCGGAAGACATTCGGTTTAAGCCGCTTGAGTGTTTGAATACTATATGGTACGACACGTTTCTCACCGGGAAGCAACCAACTGCGAAGGATGTACCATCCAATGATTCCCATCCCGTGAAACCGGTGGCGGCGAGAACGTTTTGCAGACAAGCCGCCACGCAAAGAAGTGGTAGTACCGTACACCACCACTTTTCCGCCGCGACGTAACGCTTTACGCGAATCCCAGATGTGTTTGCCGCCCATTGGATCAAAAACCGCATCAGCGCCATCACCGGTCCTCCGCACAATTTGCTTTGCGATGTCCTCTGTGTGGTAGTCGATTGGCGTCGCGCCAAGTTGCAGGACGGTTGACGCATTTCGCGGTGAGCAGGTTCCGTACATCTCCAGCCCGGCAAGATGACCGAGTTGTAAAATTGCTGTTCCTACACCGCCAGATGCGCCGTGGATGAGTACGCGCTGTCCTTGTTTCACCTTAGCAGAACGGTGCAACATTTGATATGCTGTGATGTAATTGAGCACAACACTTACGGCCTCTGCTGCGTCTAAGCCTGCCGGCACCGGGATCAGTTCATGTTCAGGAAGGCAGATAAATTCAGCGTACGCTCCGTGTATCGGCATTGCCGCCACAAACTGGCCGGGTTGAAATTCGGTCGCACCATTGCCAATCGAATCGACGACGCCGACAAGGTCCCAGCCCGGCGTGTACGGCACTTTTGGCGTTTCCGGATGAACGCCCTCTCGCGCCATCACATCGGGCATGGACACGCCGGCCGCAAGTACCCTAACACGCAACTCGCCTTCCTTCGGTTCGGGACGTTCTTCTTGTATGATCTGAATTGCTTCCGGACCGCCATAATGCGTGACAATGATGCGCGTATATTTCATGGACTCTTCCTCCCTTTCCGCTTGCCAATAGTAATGGCTTGATCAGTACGGTTCCTTGTCGGGTTCCGAACTGTAAGCAACGCCTCCCTCAATGTTTCAAATTTACCTCACCCGAAAGGTCGAATCCTATGATCAATATCAGTTGCCGGTCAAACGAAAAGACCTTGCAGTTCAGGCTTGGAAACAACGACCGTGCTGCAGTTTAAAAGATATGTGCCACAACCTTGATCAAACCTGGCGCGCATTAAAATTGTTTTGAGTTTTTCGTCCTGTGTATTATACTTGTATTCGAAACTGATTGCTTTTTATGGAACAACAATCCTACTTAACGGAACTTGAATTCAATCCTGTGCTTGCCGGCGGCGGCCAAAGGCTTCTCAACTACATTATTGACCTTATATTTTATTACCTCCTGGTAATCCTCTTCTTTGCAGTCTTTTATTCTACAGGAGGTGCAGTTGATGAATCAGGCACCGGTTCAGGTGCCTTATTAAATTTATTCTTCCTTGGCGTGTATGTTCTTTATATGTTCCTTTTAGAAATGTTGCTGAAGGGGCGAACGATCGGAAAAATTATCACCGGCACCAAAGCTGTGAATAAAGATGGTACTGAAATGGAACCGGGCACTATTTTCCGGCGCACTTTATGCCGCCTGGTCCCTTTTGAACCCTTCAGCGGGTTAGGAAATATATGTAACCCATGGCACGATAAATGGACGAACACGTGTGTAATCGATGTAAAAAAATCGCATTTGAATCTCTGACATAAAATAAACTCTGTTTAATCTACTGTTCAATCTTTTCAAACTCATACTTGTCTTTGATATGCTGGTTAAAAAAGATCCCTTTAGCAAATGATTCCTTCATTGCCTGGTAAATTTGTTCAGGCACATTTTTATAATTGTAGACCTTTCCCGACGTGAACGTTATTCTTAAACTGCTCGTCTCGCGGTCATAAACATAATGAGCTACAACTGTTGATGGCATGCGCTTTCCAGGATCTGCATAAAAAAATATGCCAGCTGGTAAGTGATCTGCTGCACTTGCCGGGATGAAGCCTTTCGTTAAAATTCATGGAATGTTTTCTCCGAAATAATCAATTTCGAATTTTGGCGTTATTAGCTCGTCCCCGCCTTACCAAAATAATCTTACCAATTTAAATCTATTCAATGGAATCGAATACCCATTCGCTTTCTCAACGCGAATCTTATTCTGCGCCTGGCTTCACGCGGTTCTTATGGTGGCTTTCCACCGCAGAAAAAGAACTGATACAGGATTGTACCGTAGACCGCAACCGCTATGCGATAACTGGCATGGCCGTGTTAGGCACGTGGCTGTTTGCAACCCTGGCGTGGACGTATTTTTTTTCGACCGTGGTCGATAGCACATTGATCGCAATTCTGCTTGGAATATTCATGGGACTGATCATCCTAAGCATCGACCGTGCTTTAATAAAAGGTATAACTGCCAGGAATAAACGAAAAGCCGGCCCTATATTGTTCAGGCTGCTCCTTGCAATAACCATCGGCACATTTATGGCTCAACCGGCGCTTCTGTATCTGTTTGATAAAGAGATCCACGTTCAAATATCGCTGGACAATGAGCAACGAAGAATGGCAAAGCAACATGAGCTGGATAGTTTATATGGGCCGCAGGTAGCGGAAATACAAGCTCAAAAAAACTTTTTGCACCAACAGATCGATTCCAAATACAACGAGGTCGCGGCGAGCCGAGACGCTTTTATAGCGGAAACTGACGGGACCGGTGGCAGTGGCAGGATCGGCTTAAAAGATATTGCACGCGCAAAAGAGACCGAATATCAAAAACTCTATGAATCTTATCAGCAACTAAATACTTCAGCACAGCCAAAGCTGGCAAGTGTTGACAGCGCGCTTGGTGCAATCGACCAACTTAAGCAAAAAGAAATGCGGTCATTTAGCACTTTGATGAATGACGGGTTTCTAACGCGCATCGAAGCATTGAATCACCTGGTCCGAAATAATTCGGCGGCCCAGTTCCGTTACTATCTACTCATCATTATTTTGGTGCTGATTGAGCTCATGCCGGTAATCGCAAAATCGCTGCTGCCGGACGGCACTTACGATGAGAAAGTACGTTTGAAGGAAATCATGGAAAAGCAGGTCATCGAAACAAATATCCGGCATGAAGGCAAGCTAAAAGAAATGTACAACCGTATGGCTTTCGAACAGGACAATGAATTTATCCGGGAGTTTTTCGACGAAGCGCGTAATGAGCGTAAACAAAAAATGCGCGAGAGGCTGCAACGCTGGAAGGAGAACGATAACGGCAGCTTTGATAATTTATGGGAAAGCCTGAAGCGCGACGTTCTTACGCGACAAGAAAACTAACGGGCATAAGCACAAAATCACAAAAAATTTCAACCAATTTCAAAAAAAACCTTTTCTTTAAAACTTTCGGACAGCACATTATTAAACCGTTACTGGGAGATGAAAGTTTTAAAGTTTGGAGGTTCTTCCGTTGCAAATGCTGAGAATATACAAAAAGTAGTTGGCATTATTCGGAGCGATGATGAAGCCAAGATCATCGTCGTAAGTGCATTTGGTGGCGTTACAGA
>DASQJI010000539.1:0-2164 GCA_035631175.1 Parafilimonas sp. | reverse complement strand
AAATCGTACCAGCGCCCGGGGGCATATTTTTTGTGGTATAAATGGAACAAAAAACGATTGCCGCATGCTATTTGTCACCATTCCGGATAATGACCTGGCCAAATACTCTTACATGAGTGCCAAACTGAGGGAACTGCTTCTTAACCTCCGAACTGCGCGTAAAACATTAGAGGGTTTCGCCAACACCTGCTTTGATAAGTCGTTTGCAAAATGCATACATCTTTTTACATCCGAATCACTGCAATGCGAAAATGAAATCGCGTCGCAGATCGAATCGCTTGACGGCTGCCCGCATTATGAAAGCATACCGCAGCAAAAATGTAAGCCGCTTGCAGCCGACAAACTTCTGCACATGGACTCCGTCTGTGACTTTTGCGAAAACGCTTATGTTGACAAATACCGGCAGATGCTAAAAGATAATCACCTCGGTAGTTCATTGAAGAGTCTTATGCAAAACCATTTGCGGTTATTTCTTTCAAGCCTCACCCAGCTTCAACAATTTACAGAGGCTGCAGTTAATTGAGTTGATTAACTTTTTGGTGGTATACTTAGAGGAAGCGCTTCTACAATCTGTATCTTTATCCGTTCACAGGCACAGTATTTTCATTGTCTCATCATAAAATTCTTCTCTATGAGATCTATCTGGACGGGTTCAGTAAGTTTTGGGCTGGTAAATATTCCCGTCAAATTATACAGCGCCACGGAATCGAGCAGCCTTAACCTCGATATGCTCGACAAAAAAGATCATTCGAACATTAAGTTTAAACGGGTGAATGAAAAAACAGGGAAGGAGGTTGCGTGGGAAGACATTGTAAAAGGTTATAAGATTGACAACCGCTACGTGATCCTGAACGACGACGATTTCAAAAAGGCAAGTCCGGAAAAAACCAAGACCATCGATATTGTGCAATTTGTGGAAAGCGAAGAGGTGCCGCCGATCCATTTTGAATCAGCCTATTATTTGGAGCCTGAAAAAAGCGGCGGTAAAGCTTACGTGTTGCTCCGGGATTCATTGGCTAAATCAAAGAAAGCGGCGTTGGGTACTTTTGTACTGCGCAATAAAGAAAGCCTTTGCCTGCTGGCTGCATCCGAAAAGATCCTTGTGCTACACAAGATCCGTTATGCACAGGAGATCAGAAGCACAGAAGATATAAAAGTGCCGGAAGCTAAGGTAAGCCCTGCTGAGGTGCAAATGGCTGTTAGGCTCATTGACCAGATGAGCGCTGAATTTGATGTGTCTAAATTCAAAGACACGTACTCGGAAACACTCATGAAGTTTATTGAAGCGAAAGCAAAGGGCAAAAAGTTTGCAACAGCGAAGCTTCATGTTGCGCACAGCACAACAAAAGATCTGATGGAGGAATTGAAGGCCAGCCTGGACCAGGTCAAGAAGAAGGCGTCTTAATTAACTATGGCAGTCGGTGGAAAGTCGAACAGTTTTTGCGAATGACGCTAACTAATGTCCTCAGATGCACAACAGATTATTTAGGCAGTGCATCTCCCGGAAAGCTTCTCACAGGCAGCAGCTCATAAATAAAAACCCCTTCTTTTATCGCCGGATCTTCCTGGAGGCGTTCATGAACAGTATCTTCATCCGCATTGAAGATGCCGATCCCGACGATCTCGCTTTCACGGCCCACCGGACAAACGATCGATAGCAAGCCTTCGGCTCGGAGCTTAAAATTATTTCTTCCATGCTCCCAAATGATCTTGTGTACGTCGTCTCTTTCGACATTCGGACCGGGCTTTAGAAGCATGAGCGTGTAGGTTTTTGTTTTGGCCAGCATTTGCTGCATGTATTCATCGGTGATCTGTTCCATGTGTTTTTGATTACAGCGCTAAGATAACTTGTCTCGCAATTTCTTTTCGCCTGGTGGTTTTGCTCATGCTTAGTTCTGTAATGATCGAACATCGTTCTCAACTTAAATTCCTGTATAATGAAAATCGGATTTATTGGCCTTGGCAACCTTGGAACACCCATCGCGGTAAACTTGCTTGAGCAAACCGGCGAGCTCTACGTCTACAACAGGACTGCCTCAAAAATGGAACCGCTGGTTTCAGCGGGTGCTACGCCGTGCAGTTCTGTGAAAGATCTTGCGGCCGCTTGCGACATCATTTTTTCGATAGTCGCCGACGATGCGGCCTTAAACCAGATCACCCTGGA
>DASQJI010000538.1:0-5100 GCA_035631175.1 Parafilimonas sp. | reverse complement strand
TCCGCACGTTTCACTATTCGTTACGTGCGTGCTTAGCATATTCATTGGATTGATAATCGCTTCTGCTTTTTCTGCCATACTTGTTTATGCCCAGGAATTATTACCCGGCAAAGTGGGAATGGTTTCGGGATTATTTTTTGGTTTTGCATTTGGAATGGGCGGATTGGGTTCGGCGGTTTTGGGCGCACTTGCTGATAGAACAAGCATTGAATATGTCTATAACGTTTGCGCCTTTCTTCCGCTGATAGGATTGCTTACTGCATTTTTGCCTGATCTGAAACACACGTGACGCTTAAGAAAGAAACTCTTTTCGGTTTCGCGTTGAGACAGCAGAGCACACGGACATTTCTGTGTTAACATGTGGAACTCGCCACCAATTAACTGATCACCCAATAAACTAGTAAACCAATCAACAAATAAAAAAGCCCTCCCAAATTTTGAGAAGGCTTTGATCCAGATATACACCGCCAATCGCTGCTTTTGTTAGCGAGCACTATTCCTATTTATTTTTTTTGATCAATTAAGTTTTGCTTATCATTTTGAATAAATCAGGCGCGCGTCATAGATCTTGTCGTTTATAACTATTCGTACCATATACATTCCCTGGCTTAATGCAGGTGCTATTCTAATGATCTTTTGCAACGATCCGTTCGACAATTCTGCATTTTCTTTTTGAACTGTTTTACCGTTTATATCCATCAGTTGAATTTCTACCTTGCTGTTTATTTTTCCGAGGCCACGTAATTCAACAATGAATTGGCCACTGCTTGGATTTGGATACAATTTTAAATCTGGCCTATCAACGTTCAGGCTCTGAGCAACTACAGACAGGGCCGAGGTTGTTTTAAAGCTTGCCGAAATTGAATATGACGTCCATTTAGTTCCGCATTTGGCCCGGATATGCCAGCTGTAGCTTTGTTGAGACTTCAATCCCGAAAGTGTAACCGAGCGCGCCGACCCAGCTAGTAACATGTCGGTCCATTTAGCGCCCGGTGCAGTAGTCTTATACTGAAGGTTCCATTGTACTGGATTAACTGAA
This sequence comes from Parafilimonas sp., assembly GCA_035631175.1. Classification (GTDB taxonomy): domain Bacteria; phylum Bacteroidota; class Bacteroidia; order Chitinophagales; family Chitinophagaceae; genus Parafilimonas. The sequence goes on along the minus strand of DASQJI010000538.1, from coordinate 4,061 downwards.
GCAACCCAATTTAATGTCGCGCTTGTTGAAGTTACACTCGTCGTTGTTAATGCTGTTGCATTCGCGCAAACATTGCAGTTCTCATCGATTGATCCGTTACAATTATCATCAATACCATTGCCGCATATTTCCACTGCACCAGGATGAACGCTTGAACTGTTATCGCTGCAATCTCCACTTATGGTTGAATAACCAAAAGGAGCAGTTGATGAACATAACATCGCAGTTGTTGAGGAACCATATCCGTCGTGATCTGCATCAACATAATACTGCACCGGTGAATGCATACTCGCATCGTTATCGTTGCAGTCCGTGTTATTTGCAACACCACACGCAACAGGTGAACCCGCACCGTAGCCATCCCCGTCGGCATCTTTGTACAAAAGTTTGGTGTCATCACAATCCGAACTATTCGTGACATATCCTGAAGGCGCAACCGATGAGCATACAATTGTTGTATTGTTCAAATTTCCAAAGCCGTCACCATCATTGTCTTTATAATACGTAACGCCCGCATGAATACTTGCATCAGCATCATTGCAATCTCTATTGTCCATTACCCAACCCGGTCCGGGAGCACAGAGCAAAATTGGAATAGAAGGATCTCCGTAACCATCGCCATCAGCATCCCGATAGTATGTTGTTTTTGTTGACGGATCAGTTGACGGATCAGCATCATCTATTAATCCATCGCAGTCATCGTCAATGCCATTGCAAACTTCCTGCGCACCCGGATGTACCTGGGCGTTGCTATCATTGCAGTCAAAGTTGTTAGATACATAACCGTTCGGCTTAGTATTGCTTGTTGTGCTGACAGCATAGTTGCCATACCCGTCTCCATCTGAATCCCGGTACCAGGTTTTCAGATCTGAACCATCGCAATCTTCATCGATATTATTGTCTGCTATTTCTGTTGCCCCAGGATGCACGCTGGCATCGGCATCATTGCAATCTGTATTATCCATTACCCAGCCCGCTCCGGGAGCACATAGCAAAATTGGAATAGAAGGATTTCCATAACCATCGCCATCAGCATCCCGATAGTATGCTGTTTTTGTTGAAGGATCCGTTGATGGATCGGCATCATCTATTAATCCATCGCAGTCATCGTCAATGCCGTTGCAAACTTCCTGCGCACCAGGATGGACGTTTGCGTTTCTGTCGTCGCAATCACCGCCGTTTGCAGTATAGCCTGCCGGGGCATTGGATGAACATGCTGAAGTTGTGTTGTTGAAATCTCCGAATCCATCTCCATCGCTGTCTTTGTAATAAGTAATTGCTGTGTGAACACGTGCGTCATCATCATTGCAGTCTGAATTATCTGCGACCCCGCATGCTACCGCTGAACCTGCACCATAACCATCGCCGTCGTTGTCAGCGTACAACACTGTCGCATCATCACAATCATCTGCATTTGCCACATAGCCGGTTGGCGGAGTTGAGGAGCATACAGTTGTTGTATTATCGATATCTCCAAAGCCATCTCCATCGTTGTCTTTGTAATAGGTGATGGCTGTATGAGCAGTTTTATCAGCATCATTGCAATCTGAATTGTTTGGAACGCCGCATACAACCGGTGAACCTGCGCCATAACCATCTCCATCATTATCTGCATACAATACTTTCGTGTCGTCGCAATCATCAGCATTCACTACATATCCCGTTGGCGGCGTTGATGAACATACGGATGTTGTGTTATTCACATTTCCGAAACCATCGCCGTCGCTGTCTCTATAGTAAGTAACCGGCGTGTGAACGCTCGCGTCATTGTCATTGCAGTCGGAATGATCGGTGACGTAGCCCGCTGGCATAGAGCATGCCTGGATCGTCATTTCGTAGTCTCCGTAGCCGTCTCCATCAAAATCAAGATAGAATGTTGTCTTAACACCATCATCAATTAGTCCATTGCAATCATTGTCTTTGCCATCGCACACTTCAACTGCACCCGGGTGAACAGAGCCGTCGGCATCGTTACAATCCAAACTATTATTTACGTAGCCAGTCGGCGGAGCACATGATTGAGTTGTAACAGCAGCATTCCCATAACCATCGCCGTCAGCATCGCGATAGAAAGTTTGTTTCACCCCTTCGTCAACTACGCCGTTACAGTTGTTATCCAAACCATCGCAAAATTCGGGCGCGCCCGGATAAACTGTGGCGTGGCTGTCGTCGCAATCGGTATTGTTTGACACATAACCGGATGGCGCTGTACAACTCTGTGTGGTAACAAATGGGTTACCGAAACCGTCGCCATCAGCATCGCGGTAATATGTTGTCTTTACGCCATCATCGATTATTCCATTGCAGTCATTGTCTTTGCCGTCACATATCTCAGCTGCACCGGGGTGAACGAACGCATCGGCATCGTTGCAGTCTGCGTTGTTAAGCACATAACCCGGTAGCGGTAGACAGGATTGTGCCGTTATAAACGGATTACCGAAACCATCCACATCATTGTCCCTGTACCAGGTAACAGGATGCACGACATCATCGTCGTCATCACAATCGGTATTGTTTGAAACTCCGCAAGGCACTTTGACAGTTGAACCAAACCCGTCTCCGTCGAGATCTTCATATAAAGCTCTTGTATCGTCACAATCGAGGCTATTGGTAACATAACCAGGAGGCGGAGTTGATGAACATATACTTGTCGAATTATGCAGGTCTCCGAAACCATCGTTGTCAAAATCTCTGTAGTAAGTGATCGCTGTGTGAACGTTTGCATCATTATCGTTGCAATCTGTGTTATCAGTTACATAGCCACCGGTTGGACAACCCTGGGTTGTAATTGACGGGTCGCCGAATCCGTCACCATCGGCGTCGCGGTAAAGTGTTGTTGGAGTACTTACCGTTATTGTGATAGAAGCACACTGACCTGGTGATACACAGCCTCCTTCACCTCTCACGTAATAAGTTGTGGTGACTGTTGGAGACACGGTAATTGAACTTCCGCTGCCTGCGCTTGTACCGCCGCAGCTTCCACTGTACCATTGCCAGTTACTTGCGTTGTTCAAGTTCCCGGAAGCAATACTCAATGTTGTGTTTTGACTGCCACAATTATTTGTGGAAGACGCATTCAAAGTCGGTACATCCGGGCTTAGGCAGTCCTGCTGAAATATCGAAATCGTATTTGCACCATTGTTGGCCACAGCCAGGTCTGGTTTACCATCGCCATTCAAATCGCCAAATACAATTCCTCTTGGATTAGCATCCGTAGAAAAATTAATTTTTGTGAGAGCCAGTGAGCCAGCGGTAGAAGTATTGCGGAAGATAGAAAGGATACTACTGTTGTAGCAAGTGACCGATACATCGATTTTACCATCACCATCAATGTCTCCGAATGTAACTCCACGCGGAGCGTTGTCAAGCGCATAGTCGACCTTACTTGCAAAACTTATTGAACCAGGTGTTGATTGATTCCGCAGTACAGATAAACTATTACTGGTTTCATTTGTGACAGCGACATCAGGCTTCCCATCGCCATCGATATCACCGATGCTTAATGCAGAGCTACCTGAGCCGGCAACAAAGCTCACTTTTGGCGCAAGGCTAATTGATCCTGGCGTCGATTGGTTTAAATACACCTGGAAAGTTTGTATATCAGTTGCTAAAACAATGTCCGGTTTACCGTCACCATCTATGTCGCTCATTTTAATGGAACGCGATGCACTTCCCCCAGACATATCAATTCTCGTATCAAAACTTAGACTGCCCGGAACCGACGTGTTCCTGTAAATCGAAAGCAGGTTCAGGGTCTGATTTGTAAATGCTATGTCAGGTTTACCATCGCCGTCGATATCGTGAATGGCAATCGCACCTGTAGTTCCGCCGCCGGCGAAACCAGGCAACTCAACTTTTGCTGCAAAATTTATGTTCCCGATCCCTGATGAAGTATTGCGAAATAGCGAGACATTATTAGCGGCCGAAACACCTGAAGCAAGGTCGGGTTTGCCATCGCCGTCGAGATCAGCCACGGTGACATCCACATTGGCAACAGCGGTTGTAAAATCAGCTTTACTATCGAAATTTATAATACCGTTCAGCGACGTATTTCGCAACAC